>NZ_JAEVHJ010000221.1:0-11220 GCF_016802855.1 Micromonospora sp. ATA51
CAGTCCGGTCCGGCGGCACCCGGAGTCCAGGACCGCGTCGGGGGCGCTGCCCGCGGGTCGGGGGCGGCCGTCCGCAGGGTGGTGAGCGCGGTCGGGCCGCGTCCCGGTCCGTCAGCCGGCGCTCCAACTCGCGGCCGGCGTTCACGGCGGCGGCCACCAGGCGGTCGCCGAGGGCGAGCCGTTGCCGGACAGCGCCGTAGAGCACCGCGCGGACCTCCCGGCGCACCACGATCGGCACGGCGACGACCGAGCGCAGCCCTTCGGCGGCGACCGGTCCGTCGTACTCGTGGCTGATCGAGCGGGCCTCCGGGTAGTCGTCGACGCGCAGCGGCAGGCCGAGCGCGAGGGCCTTGCCGCCGAGGCCGGCGCCCGCGTTGATGGCCAGGCCCCGCAGCGCGGCGGTGCTGGTGCCGGCCAGCTCGGTGATGGTCATCCGGGGCGGCCCGCCGGGCTGGACCATGCCGCCGAAGGCCACCGGCAGGCCGGTGCCGCGCAGCAGGGTCAGCAGGGCGCGGCGGATCTGGTCGCCGTCGTCGCGCGGATACAGCGGCTCCAGCGTCCTCACCTCCCCGGGGTAGGGCGTCTTGGGGCCACCCCCGTCCGGGGGTGGTGAGACCTGCGTCACCCGATCGAGGATCAGGGTACTGCGCGCGACACCGTCCCCCCACCGCCGCGCGCCCGGTGACAGGAAGGACACCCCCATGGCCACCGCCGGCACCGACGCCTTCCGCGAAGCGCGCGACTTCCTGCTCGCGCACCGCGAGGACCACGACACCGCGTACGAGAAGTTCCGCTGGCCCCGGTTGGACGAGTTCAACTGGGCGTTGGACTGGTTCGACGTGCTCGCCGAGGGCAACGACACCACGGCACTCTGGATCGTCGAGGCCGACGGGGGAGAGGGGCGCTGGTCGTACGCGGAGCTGTCCGCCCGCTCCAACCGGGTGGCGAACTGGCTGCGGGCGCAGGGCGTACGGGCGGGCGACCGGCTGATCCTGATGCTCGGCAACCAGTTGGAGCTGTGGGAGACGATCCTCGCGGCGATCAAGCTGCGCGCCGTGATCATCCCGGCGACGCCGCTGCTCGGCCCGGCGGACCTGGCCGACCGCCTCGAACGGGGCGCCGCCCGGCACGTGGTGGTCGGCGCGGAGCACACCGGCAAGTTCGCCGAGGTGCCCGGCGACTACACCCGGGTCGCGGTCGGCGCCCCCGTCGACGGCTGGCGCGCCTACGCCGACGCGTACGACGAGTCCGAGACGTTCACGCCCGACGGGGTGACCCGGGCCGACGACCCGCTGCTGCTGTACT
This sequence comes from Micromonospora sp. ATA51, assembly GCF_016802855.1. Taxonomy (NCBI): domain Bacteria; kingdom Bacillati; phylum Actinomycetota; class Actinomycetes; order Micromonosporales; family Micromonosporaceae; genus Micromonospora; species Micromonospora sp. ATA51. The sequence continues at coordinate 1,306 of NZ_JAEVHJ010000221.1, forward strand.
TCACCTCCGGCACCACCGCCCGGCCGAAGCTGGTCGAGCACACCCACGCGTCGTACCCGGTGGGGCACCTGTCCACCATGTACTGGATCGGGCTGCGTCCCGGCGACGTGCACCTGAACATCTCCTCGCCGGGCTGGGCGAAGCACGCCTGGAGCAGCGTCTTCGCGCCGTGGAACGCCGGCGCGACGGTCTTCGTCTACAACTACTCCCGCTTCGACCCGGCGGGGCTGATGGCGGCGATGGCCCGGTGCGGGGTGACCAGTTTCTGCGCCCCGCCGACGGTGTGGCGGATGCTGATCCAGGCCGACCTGACCCAGCTGCGCACCCCGCCGCGGACCGTGGTGGGCGCGGGGGAGCCGTTGAACCCGGAGGTGATCGAGCAGGTCGAGGCGGCCTGGGGGGTGACCGTCCGGGACGGGTACGGGCAGACCGAGACCACCGCGCAGATCGGCAACCCGCCCGGTACGCCGGTGAAGCCCGGCTCGATGGGGCGTCCGCTGCCCGGGTACGTGGTGACCCTGGTCGACCCGGTCACCGGCGAGCCCGGCGACGACGGCGAGGTCTGCCTGGACCTGGCGCACCGGCCGACCGCGCTGATGGTCGGCTACCACGGCGACGACGAGCTGACCGGCACCGCGATGCGCGACGGGTGCTACCACACCGGCGACATCGCCTCCCGGGACGCGGAGGGCTACCTCACCTACGTGGGGCGCACCGACGACGTGTTCAAGGCGTCGGACTACCGGATCTCGCCGTTCGAGCTGGAGAGCGTGCTGCTGGAGCACGACGCGGTGGCCGAGGCGGCGGTGGTGCCGTCACCGGACCCGGTCCGGCTGGCCGTGCCGAAGGCGTACGTGGTCCTCGCGCCCGGGTGGGAGGCGGGGGAGGAGACGGCGGCGGCGATCTTCGCGCACTCGCGGGCGCGGCTGGCGCCGTACCTGCGGGTACGGCGGCTGGAGTTCGCCGAGCTGCCGAAGACCATCTCCGGCAAGATCCGCCGGACCGAGCTGCGCGCCGCCGAGCTGGACAAGCACGCCGACGCGCAGGCGCGTCCGGCCGGCGAGTACCGCGAGGAGGACTTCCGGTGAGCCAGCCCTCGTACGCCAGCGGGACCTCCGACGCCCCGCTGCTCGGCGACACCATCGGCGCGAACCTGGCCCGCGCGGTCGAGGCGTACCCGGACCGGGAGGCGCTGGTGGACTGCCCGAGCGGCCGGCGGTGGACGTACGCCGAATTCGGCCGCGCGGTGGACGAGCTGGCCCGCGGCCTGCTCGCGGCGGGGGTCGGCAAGGGTGACCGGGTCGGCATCTGGGCGCCGAACTGTCCGGAGTGGGTGCTGGTCCAGTACGCGACCGCGGCGATCGGCGCGATCATGGTGAACATCAACCCGGCCTACCGGCGGCACGAGCTGGAGTACGTGCTGAACCAGTCCGGGGTGAGCGTGCTGGTCTCCTGGCCGAGCTATCGGAGCAGCGACTACCGGGGCATGGTCGAGCAGGTCCGGCACGCCTGTCCAGGTCTGCGGCGGGTCGTCTACATCGCGGAGTCGAGCTGGGACGACCTGGTCGGCGGCGCGGTCGCGGTGCCGGCGGAGCGGCTGGTCGAGCGGGCGGGGCAGCTGTCCTGCGACGACCCGATCAACATCCAGTACACCTCGGGCACCACCGGGTTCCCGAAGGGCGCGACGCTGTCGCACCACAACATCCTCAACAACGGCTACTTCGTCGGCGAGCTGGTCCGCTACACCGAGCAGGACCGGGTCTGCCTGCCGGTGCCGTTCTACCACTGCTTCGGCATGGTGATGGGCAACCTGGGCGCGACCAGTCACGGCGCCTGCATCGTCATCCCGGCGCCGACGTTCGACCCGGCCGCGACGCTGCGCGCGGTCGCGGCCGAGCGGGCCACCTCGCTGTACGGGGTGCCGACGATGTTCATCGCCGAGCTGGCCCTGCCCGACTTCGCGGGCTACGACCTGTCCAGCCTGCGGACCGGGATCATGGCCGGTTCGCCCTGCCCGGTGGAGGTGATGAAGCGGGTCATCGCCGAGATGAACATGGCCGAGGTGTCGATCTGCTACGGGATGACCGAGACCTCCCCGGTCTCCACGCAGACCCGGCACGACGACGACCTGGACCGGCGGACCGCCACCGTCGGCCGGGTGCTGCCGCACGTGGAGGTGAAGGTGGTCGACCCGGCCACCGGGGTGACCGTGCCCCGCGGCGAGCCGGGGGAGCTGTGCACCCGTGGGTACTCGGTGATGCTCGGCTACTGGCAGGAGCCGGAGAAGACCGCCGAGGCGATCGACCCGGCGCGCTGGATGCACACCGGTGACCTGGCGGTGATGCGCGAGGACGGCTACCTGACCATCGTCGGCCGGATCAAGGACATGATCATCCGAGGTGGGGAGAACGTCTACCCGCGCGAGATCGAGGATTTCCTCTACCGGCATCCGAAGATCTCCGACGTGCAGGTGGTCGGCGTCCCCGACGAGCGTTACGGCGAGGAGATCCTGGCCTGTGTGATCCTGCGCGACGGGCACGACACCCTGACCGTCGAGGAGGTGGCCGAGTTCTGCCGGGACCGGCTGGCCCACTACAAGATCCCCCGGTACGTCCGGGTGCTGGACGCCTTCCCCATGACGGTCAGTGGCAAGGTCCGCAAGGTGGAGCTGCGCCGCGCCGGCCTCGACGACGGCTGAGCATCTCGCGGCCGTTGGCCCTCGGTCTCGGGGCACCAGGGTTCTGCCTCCACCGCTTTGCTCTGCTGCAGCCCACGCAACAGAGGCAGGTTCCGACTGTTGCCTCCGCTGCAGCAGAGCAAAGCGGGTCACGGAGACGTTCAGGCCCGCCTGTCCGACGACTTCGATCTCGTACCCGAGCTGGTCGACGACGGGATGGAGGAGTGACTCAGGCCCGCCAGAACTGGCGGGGCGCGTACCCCTCACGGCGCAGCCAGTGCTCGGTGTAGACGATCCGCCGCGCGGCGACCACCACCAACGGGCCGGTCGGCGGCTCGTCCAGCGGCCGGGACCGCTCCACGTGGTCGGACTGCCAGCGGAACGCCGGCCAGTGGTGGTCGAAGTCCGGATCGCCCGCCGAGAGCACCCGGGCCCGTCCGAAGACCTGTGCGCCCCGGCTGCTGGCCTGCCCGACCAGCGGTGCGAAGACGCCGATGGAGACCCGCGGGTCGGCGGCGATGTTCCGCATCTTCGGGGAGCTGCCGACCGCGGTGAACATGAGCGTGAAATCGAGGTGGTGGTAGCGCACCGGAGTGGCCAGCGGCCCGTCCGGGCCGGTGGTGGCCAGCACGCACATGTTCTGCGAGGAGAGCAGGTTGAGAATGCGCTCTTCCAGCCGGTCCCGGTCGAGTCGGGCGGTGGGGGAGGGGCCGGCGAGCCAGGGATTGGTGACGGGCATGAGTGATCATGACATGCGCCTGTCCCGGCCCGGGCCTACGTGACCGGCTGCCAGGGCTAGGCTGCGCGGGATGGGATCTTCGGACGAGGCCGGGCCGCGCGGGTCGGGCGTGCTGCGGCACGCCGCCCGGGACCGTGGGTGGGAGCCGGCCGCCGCCGGTGATCCGGACACGGCCGAGGCGATCGAGCGGCACATCGCGCACCACTTCGGGCCCATCGCGTTCGTCTGGCACGAACTGGCCTCCGAGCTCGTCCACGTCGACGTGCACGTGGTCGCGCCCACTCCGGCCCGCCCGTTCCACACGCTGGTCACCTCCGGCATGAGCGACCTGCCGATGGCCGTCCCGCCAGCGGCCGGCGTCAGCCCGTACGCCGAGCTGATGCTCTGCCTGCCGGCCGACTGGCCGCTGACCGCCGAGGCATTCCGGGATGAAAGCGCGTACTGGCCGGTCCGGTTGCTGAAGACGGTCGCCCGGCTGCCGCACGAGTACGGCACCTGGATCGGCGCGTGGCACTCGGTCCCCAATGGCGACCCGGCGCAGCCGTACGCGCCGGACACCCCGTTCGCAGGCGTCGTGGTCACCCCGATGCTCCGGTGCGCGCCGGACGCGCGGACCGTCACCACCGGTGGCGGCCGGGAGATCTCGCTGCTCGCCCTGGTGCCGCTGCACCCCGCCGAGGTGCGGCTGAAGCTCACCGAGGGCACGGACGCGCTGCTTCAGGCGTTCGACCGGGTGGCGGTGAGCGAGCTGTTCGACCCGGCGCGACCGAGCAGCGTGTGAGCCCGGTCGGGCGTACGCGGGTGCTGGCCCGACTGGCCGAACACCTGCGGGACTGGCGGGTACCGCATCCCTTGCGGGTCGCCGCGCCGTGACGGGGACGACGGGGGAACGGCTCGACGGGCGCTTCGCCCGGCTCTGGGCGGCCAGCACCATGTCGGCGCTGGGCAGCGGAATGGCCACGGTGGCGGCGCCGCTGTTCGTCGCCTCGAAGACCGACGACCCGCTGACCGTGTCGGCGGCCTCGGCGGTGGCGTGGCTGCCGTGGCTGCTGTTCGCGTTGCCTGGCGGCGTCCTCGTCGACCGGGTCGACCGGCGCCGGCTGATGGTCGTCATCGACTGGGTACGCGTCGCCGCCCTGGCGGTGCTGACCGCCGCGATCATCACCGGCCGGGCCGGGGTGGCCCTGCTCTACGCGGTGCTCTTCGTGGTCAACGCCGGCGAGGTGGTGTTCCGCAGCGCCGCCCAGGCGATGCTCCCGGCCGTGGTGTCCCGGTCGTTGCTGGAACGCGCCAACGGCTGGCTGGGCGGCGGCACCACCCTGACGCAGGGCATGATCGCCGGTCCGCTCGGCGGGTTCCTGTTCGTGCTGGCGGCGAGCATCCCGTTCGGCGTCAACGCCGCCACGTACGCGCTCAGCGCGGTGCTCATCGGCCTGGTCGGCGGGTCGTACCGGGGCGCGCCTCCGACGGGTGGCCGCCGCTCGGTCCGGGCGGAGGTGGTGGAGGGTTTCCGCTGGCTGCTGTCGCAGCGGCTGCTGCGCACCATGACCTTCCTGATCGGGCTGCTCAACGTCACCCTCACCGCCGCCATCGCGGTGCTGGTGCTGATCGCCACGCAGCGGCTGGGCCTCGGCTCGGTCGGCTACGGCGTGCTCTTCACCTGCATGGCGGTCGGTGGGCTGCTCGGTTCGGTGGTCGGCGACCGGCTGGTCGCCCGGATCACCGCCACCTGGACCATCCGGATCGGCCTGCTGATCGAGGCCGGCCTGCACCTGGCCCTGGCGGCGTCCCGCAGCGCGGTGGTGATCGCGGTCGCGCTGTTCGCGTTCGGGGTGCACGGCGCGCTGTGGAACATGGTGTCGAACTCGCTGCGCCAGCGGTTGACCCCGGCCGCGCTGCAGGGTCGGGTGGGCAGCACCACCCTGTTCATCGCCGCCGGCGGCAACTGCCTGGGCGCGCTGCTCGGCGGGGTGGTCGCCACCCGGTTCGGCCTGACCGCGCCGTACTGGGTGGGGTTCGTGGTCGCCGTCGCGGTGACCGCGGTGACCTGGCGGGTCTTCGACCGGTCGACGGTCGCCGCCGCGTACGCCGACCCGGCGCCCGCGCCGGACGACCGCCCGGCGACCGTCGCCTAGGGTGGAGCCGACCGAAGGAGGATCGCCCGTGCTGTCGCTCGCCGTGCCGCCGCTGTGCTCGCTCTACCTGGACCGGCTGGAGCTCACCGTCGGCAGGCGGCAGGTGGCCTCGCGGATAGCGGCCTTCCGCGAGGAGGTCGAGCGGCGGGTGCCCCGGGCGTTCCCGCATTGACCTCGGTCAGGCGAGCGGTGGGACGGGCAGCACCGCACCCTCGGCGGCGGAGCGGTGCGCCAGTTCGATCAGCGTGACGGTGGCGACCGCGTCGCGCGGGTCGACCGGCATCGGCGCGCCGTCGCGCAGCGCCGCCGCGACCTGGGCGTAGAAGTCCTGGTAGCGGCCGGGCTCGGTGGGCACCGGGTGCAGCTCACCGTCGACGCCGAGCCGGCCGTACTGCTCGGGCGGGACCTCGCCCCAGCCCGGCGCGTCCGGTCGGCCCCCGTCGCGCAGCGCCGCCTCCTGCACGTCCAGCCCGTACGTGGTGTAGCCGGCGCGGTCGCCGAGGACCCGCATCCGCGCGCCGAGCTGCGGGGTGACCGCGCTCATCCACAGGTGCGAGCGGACGCCGCCGGCGTGGGTCAACGCCACGAACGCGTCGTCGTCGACCTCGGCGCCGGGCCGCCGCCGGTCCACCTCCGCGTACACGTGCTGCACCGGGCCGAAGAGCTGCACGGCCTGGTCGACCAGGTGGGCGCCGAGGTCGAACAGGGCGCCGCCGGCCTCCCCGGGCGCGGCGCTCTCCCGCCAGCCCGGCTTGATGGCCGGCCGCCAGCGTTCGAACCGCGACTCGAAGCGGGTCACCCGCCCCAGCTCGCCCTTTTCGACGAGGCTGCGGACGGTCAGGAAGTCCCCGTCCCAGCGGCGGTTCTGGAACACGGTCAGCGGCACCCCGCGGCGGGCCGCCTCGTCGACCAGCGCGCGGCTCTCCTCGACGCTCGGCGCGAGCGGCTTGTCCACCACGACCGGCAGCCCGGCCGCCAGCGCCGCGCGGGCCATCGGGGCGTGCTGCCGGTTCGGTGTCGCCACCACGACCAGGTCGAGCTGGTCCGCGGCGCGCCACAACTGGTCGGCGTCGTCGACGAGCCGGGCGTCGGGATGCTCCTGGCGGGCCTGCTCCCGGCGCTCCGGGTTGGCCGTGACGATGGCGTCCAGCCGCAGCCCGGGGGTCGCGGCGATCAGCGGGGCGTGGAAGACCCGCCCGGCGATCCCGTACCCCAGCAACCCCACCCGCAGTGGCGCCTGCGCCATGCCGTCCCCCGTTCCTCGATGACCCCCCGAATCTACGCGCAGCCCCATGCTCCGGGCGGCGGGTCCCCCGGCGGACGGCGGCCGGACGTGTGGCAGCGTGGCGGGGTGGACGCAACCCCGGTCGACGTCGACCTCGCGCTGGTGGGCGGCGGCGGCGCGGCCTCGCTGGTGCTGGCCGCCCTGGATCGGCGCGGGCTGTCCGGGCTGCGGGTGGCCGTGGTCGACCCGGTGCACAAGCGGGGTCAGGACCGCACGTGGGCGTTCTGGGACACCCCCGGCAACGACCTCGACCCGCTGCTCAGCGCGAGCTGGTCGCGGGTCGACGTGGTCACGTCGGCCGGCCGCCGCGTCCTGGAGTTGGCCCCGCTGCGGTACGCCATGCTCCGCTCCGCCCCGGTCTACGACCGGGCTGCCGAGGCCGAACGCCGCCTCGGCGCGATCCGGATCGGCGCGGCGGCCGGCGCCCTCGACGACGACGGTCACCGGGTCACGGTCCGCGACCCCGACGGCCGGGCGCTGGTCCGGGCCGCCTGGGTGCTCGACTCGCGCCCCCGCCCGCCTCGGCGGCCCGGGCGGACGAACTGGTTGCAGCACTTCCGTGGCTGGTGGCTGGCGGCCGACGCGCCGACGTTCGACCCCGACCGGGCGGTGCTGATGGACTTCCGCACCCCGCAGCCCGCCCGGGGGGTCTCGTTCGGCTACGTGCTGCCGGTCAGCGACCGGTACGCCCTGGTCGAGTACACCGAGTTCTCACCCGCCCCGCTCGCCGACTCCGGGTACGACGCCGCGCTGCGCGGCTACCTCGACCGGCTCGGCCTCGACCCGGCGGCGCTGCGGGTCCGGGAGGTGGAGAACGGGGTGATTCCGATGACCGACGGCCGTTCGTCGCCCGCCCGTCGGCCCGGGTGGTCCGCCTCGGCACTGCCGGGGGCGCCACCCGCCCCTCCACCGGGTTCACCTTCTCCGCCATGCGCCGCCAGGCCGAGCAGGTGGCCGCGGCGCTCGCGGCGGGTCGGCCGCCGGTGCCGCGGGCCGCGTACCCCCGGCGGCACCTGTGGATGGACGCGGTGGCGCTGCGCGCCCTGGACCGGGGGCACGTCGGCGGGGTGGAGTTCTTCGACCGGCTCTTCGACCGCAACCCGGCCGAGCGGGTGCTGCGCTTCCTCGACGGGGTCACCTCCCCGGCGGAGGATCTGGCGGTGATGCGGTCCAGCCCGCTGCTGCCGATGACCGGCGCGGTGCTCGGCGACGCCGTCGGCCGGCTCCGCGCCCGGATCCGCCGCCCCTCATGAGGTCATGTCCAGCAGCAACAGCGGGGCGGTGCTGGACTCGCGGCTGCCGTAGCTGCTCGCTGAGGCGCCGGTTGAGGTCAGACCGACGGTGAACGTGCCGTTCCCACTGACCAGGGGCGTGACGTCGAGGGTGACCCAGGTGCCGGTTGTGGTCCGACCGGTGGCGGCGATCGAGGTGTTGTCGATCGGGGGGGCGTTGTTCCAGCTCGTCAACGTCTCCGACCACGTCGAGTCCGCGACCGGGCGGACGACGAATCCGGTGGACGAACCGGCCGCGACCCAGATCTTCAGGCGCGCTCGCAGCACCACGCCGGTCTGCCCGGACACCGTGAACTTCAGATAGGCGTTCGTGACCGGATCTCCGTCGACCCGCAGGACCGTGGTGCTCCCATATCTGCTCGTGGGACTGGACTCCTTGACGTAGGTGTCCGCCACCGCCAGGACCGGCGTGGCGGCTGGCGTGGTGACCATGGCCGGCGCGCTCAGGCCTGAGGAGTTTCCGGCCGCGTCGGAGGCGGAGACCAGGTACGTGTAGGAAGTCTCCGAGAGGGCCGTGGTGTCGGTGAAGGTCACGCCCGTCGCGGTTCCGAGGGCCGTGCCGTTTCGGTACACCGTGTAAGCGGCCACGCCGACGTCGTCCGTCGCGGGCGCCCACGACAGCTCGACCCGGTTGGGTCCGGTGACCGAAGCCCGCAGGTTGGTGGGCACCGTCGGTGGGCTGGAGTCGGCGGCGGTGACCGTCACCTGGTTACTCGGGCCGGAGAAGTTCCCCGCAAAGTCGGCAGCCGTAACCAGGTACGTGTGTGACGTGCCGGTGGTGCCGACCGTGTAGTCGGTGAACGTCTGGTCCGGCCAGATCCCCGCCAGGAGGCTTCCGTCGCGGAACACCCGGTACTGCGCGACCCCGACGTTGTCGGTCGACGCGTCCCAGGCGAGGCTGACCGCGCCGGGCTCCACGAGGGTGACCCTCAGGTCGGCCGGGGCCGACGGTGCCACCGTGTCGCGCACCGCGGTGACCACGTTGGATTCGGCGCCGGCGTTTGCCGCCGCGTCGAACGCTCGCACGCTCCAGAGGACCAGCGGCTTACCGCGTACGCCGCCGACCGTTTCCTTGATCTGCGCGGCGGTGAGCCGTCGACGGCCGGGCGTCCGGCGACCGGACGGTCCGGCGGAGCAGGCGGCCCATCCGCTCGGGTACCGGTAGCGCGGTCAGCGCCCGGGCGGCGAGCACCACGACGGGCGCCGCTGCGGGCAGCAGGTACTGGAAACCCTTGACGGGCCACAGTTGGAAGAACACCACCGGGGCGGCGATCCACGACACCAGCAGCGTCTCCCGCCAGGAGCGCCGCCTGCGCAGCCACCACAGGCCGCCGATGGCCGCGGCCAACACCAGAAGGCACGTCGGGCAGACGCCATTTCATTCAACGGCGTACGGCATTATCATGGGAGCGATCGGATCAGCGGGCCGACGTGTTGCCCGCTGTGTTCACTGATTGCCACGGTCGGGGAATTGTTTCAGCCGAGCCCCGGGTGGCCGTTCGGTTGAAGACCGGCCTCCGGAAAGCGTTGTCGTCGTCCACCGGGTAACCCGAACATGTGCACCGAATGATGCGGTGCGCCGGCCGGTCCGCCGCGGGCTCCGATGTCCGAGCGGACCATTGAGGACCGGGCTGCTCGGCATCGTCCAGTATCCAATCTTCACGGCGCAGCCACCACACCGGACAAAGCCCAATGCCGCGTAGCCTAAGTTGATCATGGAGTTTGGTGGCTGAGCTTGTAGAGCCGGATCGTGGCGGGTCTGTCGTGGCGGACGCCGCCTGGTTCGT
>NZ_JAEVHJ010000222.1:0-11176 GCF_016802855.1 Micromonospora sp. ATA51
GCTGCATGCCGCGTGGCCACGTCGACGGGGGTGACGGTGGCATGACCACCACCAGCCTCGACCGCGGCATGGCCGCCAGCGGGGTGGGCGTGATCGGCGACCACAGGGACTGGGACAACAAGGACCAGGACCGTCGGGACCACGACGACCGGGACGGCTGCATGCCGCGTGGCCACGTCGACGGGGGTGACGGTGGCATGACCACCACCAGCCTCGACCGCGGCATGGCCGCCAGCGGGGTGGGCGTGATCGGCGCCGCCGCCCTGGGTGGCATGGTCCTGCTGCGTCGGCGTCGGGCCAATGACCTCGGCTGACACGACGGCGACACCGGCCGGCGGCCGTCACGGGAGACCGTGGCGCGCCGCGGCGCGGCCGTCGTCGTCCTCCTCGCCATGGTGGGCGCCGGCCTGATCGGGGCGTCCGTGCGGACCGTGCCGCCGCCCCGCCCGCCCCAGCCGCTGGCCCAGGCCGGTCCCGGCGACCCGACCGCCGCCCAGGCCGGGCCGGGCGATCCGACCACCAGCGCCCCCGCCGCCGTCGACGGGACCCAGTCCGCCGACCAGGCGTCCGCCGCCGAGGAGGCGACGGACGCGCCGAACCCGGACCTCGCCCCCGTCGGCCTGGACCGGTCGAACCCGACGACCATCTCGATCCCGCGGATCGGGGTGGACGCCAAGATCATGTCGCTCGGCACCAACCCCGACGGCACGGTCCAGGTACCCCCGCTCGACCAGGCCCAGCTGGCCGGCTGGTACTCCCCTGGCGCCAGCCCCGGTGAGGTCGGCAACGCGGTGATCGTCGGCCACGTCGACTCGGCCAAGCTCGGGCCGGCCGTCTTCTTCAACCTCGGCGCGCTCCAGCGGGGGGACACCATCACGGTCGCCCGGGAGGACGGCCGGAGCGTCACCTTCGCCGTCGACGAGGTGAAGTCCTACCCGAAGACGGCGTTCCCCACGGAGCTGGTCTACGGCCCCAGCGACAAGCCGAGCCTGCGGGTGGTGACCTGCGGCGGGGTGTTCGACCAGAGCGCCGGCAGCTACCTGAACAACATCATCGTCCTCGCCACCATGACGCAGTGACGCGGACGCCCCGGCGCGGCCCGGTGGTCGGGTGACCGACCGACCGGACCGCGCGGGGCATGTCCGGGTCAGGCGGCGGCCGAGGTCCGCACCAGAGTACGGATCTGCCGCAGCAGCACCGACAGGGCGGACAGGTCGGCCCGGGACTCGTCGAACTCCCCCATCGCCCGGTGCGCCCGGTGGATCGAGGTGGCGTTCGCCTGCTCCCACTCCTGCACCCGCTCCTGTGGCGGGAGGGTGTCCGGGGTGGATCCGAGGACCTCCGCGGTGAGCGCGGCCAGCGCGGCGTACAGGTCGTAGCGCAGCGCCATCCGGGCCAGCGTCTGCCAGCGGTCCTCCCGCGGCAGTAGCGAGATCTTCGACAGCAGGGCGTCCACCCGGAACCGGTCGGAGAGGACGAAGTAGACCGAGGCCACCTCGCCCACGTCCCGGCCGGCGGACCGGGCGGTCTCCACGACGTCGAGCAGGCCGAAGCTGTACATCAGCCGGGTCGCCTGCTCCGCCAGCTCGCGGGGCAGCCCCCGCGAGGTCAGCGAGTCCATGTGCGCCGCGATGGCCTCGCGCTCGCTGCCGTAGAAGAGGTTCTCCAGGCCGGGCAGCAGCCGGGCGACCCCGTCCCGCAGCCGGTCGATCTCCCCCGGCACGTCGATGGGCGAGCGCCGGTTGCTGACCAGCCAGCGCACCGCCCGGTCGAGCAGCCGCCGGGTGTCCAGGTAGACGCTGGTCTGCAGCTCGGGCGAGACCTTGTTGTCCAGGGCCTCCACCGCGTCCCAGAGCGCACCCAGGCCGAACACCTCGCGCACCACCACGTACGCCCGGAGCACGTCCGCCGCCGAGGCGGCCGTCTCCTCGACCACCCGGAAGACGAACGAGATGCCGCCCCGGTTGATCGCCTCGTTGACCAGCACGGTGGTGACGATGTCCCGGCGCAGCCGGTGCCGGCCCATCCGGTCGGCGAACCGCTCGCGCAACGGGGTCGGGAAGTAGTTGACCAGGACATCGGTCGTCCACTCCTCGTCGGCCAGCCCGTCGGCCACAATCTCGCGTTCCAGCACGATCTTGACGTACGCCAGCAGCACCGCGAACTCCGGCGCGGTCAAGCCGTCCTCGGTCCGGACGGCCAGTTCCTCGTCCGGCGGGAGCGCCTCCAGCGCGCGGTCGAGCTGGCCGGACCGCTCCAGCTCGTTGAGCATCCGCCGGTGCACCGGGAGCAGCGAGGCGGCCTGCGCCTGGGCGTTGTTGATCGCCCGGGCCTGGTCGTAGTTGTCCCGCAGCACCAGCTCGGCGACCTCGTCGGTCATCTCGGCCAGCAGCCCGTCCCGCGCCTCCATGGTCAGCTCGCCGTCGGCGACCGCCGTGTTGAGCAGGATCTTGATGTTCACCTCGTGGTCCGAGGTGTCCACCCCGGCCGCGTTGTCGATGAAGTCGGTGTAGATCCGGCCGCCGTTCTGCGCGTACTCGATCCGGCCGTGCTGGGTGAAGCCCAGGTTGCCGCCCTCACCGACCACCCGGCAGCGCAGGCTCTTGCCGTCCACCCGGATCGCGTCGTTGGACTTGTCGCCCACCTCGGTGTTGGTCTGGCTGGACGCCTTCACGTAGGTGCCGATGCCGCCGTTCCAGAACAGGTCGACCGGCGCGGTGAGGATGGCGCGCATCAGCTCCTGCGGCGACAGTTGGTTGACGTCGTCGTCGAGGCCGAGCACCGCGCGCACCTGCGGGCTGACCGGGATCGACTTGGCGGTCCGCGAGTAGACGCCGCCGCCGGCCGAGATCAGCTCCGGGTTGTAGTCCTCCCAGGACGAACGGGGCAGGTCGAACAGCCGCTTCCGCTCGGCGTACGAGGTGGCGGCGTTGGGATCCGGGTCGAGGAAGATGTGCCGGTGGTCGAAGGCGGCCACCAGCCGGATGTGCTCCGACAGCAGCATCCCGTTGCCGAACACGTCGCCGGACATGTCGCCGACGCCGACCACGGTGAAGTCCTCGGTCTGGGTGTCGTGGCCCAGCTCGCGGAAGTGCCGCTTCACCGACTCCCACGCGCCCCGGGCGGTGATGCCCATCTTCTTGTGGTCGTACCCGGCGGAGCCGCCGGAGGCGAACGCGTCGCCCAACCAGAAGTTGTGCGCGGTGGAGATCTCGTTGGCGATGTCGGAGAAGGTCGCCGTGCCCTTGTCGGCCGCCACCACCAGGTACGGGTCGTCCGCGTCGTGCCGGACCACGTCGTCGGGCGGGACGATCTCGCCGCCGACGATGTTGTCGGTGACGTCCAGCATCGCGCCGACGAACTCCTTGTAGCAGACCACCGCCTCGTCCCGGTCGCCCGGCTTCTGCTTCAGCACGAAGCCGCCCTTGGCGCCCACCGGCACGATCACGGTGTTCTTCACCATCTGCGCCTTGACCAGACCCAGCACCTCGGTGCGGAAGTCCTCCCGCCGGTCCGACCAGCGCAGCCCGCCCCGGGCCACCGGCCCGAACCGCAGGTGCACGCCCTCGAAGCGCGGCGAGTAGACGAAGATCTCGAACTTCGGCCGCGGCGCCGGCAGGTCCGGTATGGCCTGCGGGTCCAGCTTGAACGCCACGTACGACTTGGGCCGCCCGCCGGCCGGCTTCTGGTAGAAGCTGGTCCGCAGGGTCGCCTGAATCAGCGTCAGGTACGACCGCAGGATGCGATCCTGGTCCAGGCTGGCCACGTCGTCCAGCGCCGCGCCGATCGCGGTGACCAGCTCGTCGCCGCGCTGCCGCCGCTCGTCCAGGGTGGTCGCGCCCGGGGCGAACCGGGCCTCGAAGAGCTCCACCAGCAGCTCGGTGATCCGCGGGTACGCGATGAAGGTCTGCTCCATGTACTCCTGGGAGAAGACGGTGCCGGCCTGGCGCAGGTACTTCGCGTACGCCCGCAGCACCACCACCTGCCGCCAGGTGAGCCCGGCGCGGAGCACCAGCTCGTTGAAGCCGTCCACCTCGGCCTCGCCCCGCCAGGCGGCCGCGAAGGCGTTCTCCACGTGCGGGCGGACCTCGGCCAGCTCCTGGTGCGCCTCGGGCAGGCGGAGCCCGAAGTCGTAGAGGAAGACCCGACCGTCGATCCGGTCCACCTCGTACGGGTGCTCGTCGACCACCCGGACGCCGAGCGAGTGCAGCACCGGCAGCACGGCGGAGAGCATCATCGGCTCGCCGTACCGGTAGACCTTGAACCGGACGTCCATCGTCTCGTCGACGTCCCCGCCCGGCCGCCCCGGCCGCGGCGCGAGCTGCTTGCGGAACAGGTGCATCTCGAGCTGGCCGGGCTCCTCCAGCAGCTCGAGCTTGGCCAGGTCCTTCATCGCCTCGTACGGCGTGTGCCCGTCCTTGTAGCCCTCCGGGAACGCGTCGGCGTACCGGCTGAACAGGTGCTTGGCCTGCTCGTCGCCGAGCTTGCGCTCCAGCACCAGCCGGTAGTCGTCGTCCCAGAGCCGGGTCGCGTCGGCCAGCTCCTCGGCGAGCAGGTCGGCGTCGATGTCCCCGGGCGGGTTGGTCGGGTCGGTCCGGACGATGAAGTGCACCCGGGCGAGCATCGACTCGGTGACCCGGGTGGTGTAGTCCACCCCGACGCCGTTCAGCTCGCGCAGCAGGATGTCCTGCATGCGGAGCCGGTTCTGGGTGGTGAACCGGTCCCGGGGCAGGTAGATCAGGCAGGAGATGAACCGCCCGTACCCGTCCCGGCGCAGGAAGACCCGCAGCTGCCGGCGGCCGGCCATCCGCAGCACGCCGATCACCGCGTGGTACAGGTCGTCGGTCTTGATCTGGAACAGCTCGTCGCGCGGGTAGGTCTCCAGGATCTGCAGCAGGTCCTTGCCGGAGTGGCTGCGCTGGCTCAGCCCGGAGCGGTCGAGCACCTCGGCGACCTTGCGGCGGACCACCGGCAGCTCGCGGACGCTGGTCCGGTACGCCGCGGTGGAGAAGAGACCCAGGAAGCGCCGCTCCCCGACCACCTCGCCGGCGTCGTTGAAGATCTTGAAGCCGATGTAGTCCAGGTAGGCCGAGCGGTGCACGGTGGCCCGCGAGTTGGCCTTCGTGATGATCAGCAGGCGCTTCTCCAGCACCTTCTCGTGCGCCTCGGGAGTCATCGACGACAGCGCCCGGGCCTCCGGCGAGTCGGAGCGCAGGATGCCCAGCCCGGTCCCGAGCACGGCCTCCAGCGCCTGCCCGCCCTCCCCGCCGTCGGTGTCGACCAGCCGGTACTCGCGGTACCCGAGGAAGGTGAAGTGGTCGTGCGCCAGCCAGCGCAGCAGCTCCACCGAGTCGGTGATGTCCTTCTCCGGCACCGGCGGCCGGCTGTCGGAGGTCCGGGCGGCGGCCAGCTCGTCGGCGAGCGCGAGGGCCCGCTGCCGCATCTTGGGCCAGTCCTCCACGGCCTCCCGGACGTCGGTGAGCACCCGCTGCAACTCCCGGCGGAGCTTCTCCCGCTCGGCCGCGTCGCGCACCGGGTCGATCTCGATCCGCATCCAGCTCTCGACCAGGTCGCCGGCGATCGCGTCGTCCGGCTCGACGTCGGCCGACACCTCGGTCAACCGGCCGAGCGGCTCCCGGCGGACCACCACCAGCGGGTGGACCAGCAGGTGCACGTCGAGGTGGTGCGAGTTGAGCAGGGCGGTCACCGAGTCGACCAGGAACGGCATGTCGTCGGTGACGATCTCGATGACGGTGTGGTGCTGTTCGGCGTCCGGCTCGTGGATGCGCAGCTTCAACTCGCCGGGAACCCGCTGCTGGGCCAGGTCCCGGTGCGCCCGGGCCGCGTCGAGCATCTCCTCGGCAGTGAAGCCGATCAGCTCCTCGTCCGGCGCGAACCGCCAGAACCGGCCGACCAGCGTCGCCGCGTCGTGGTCGTCCCCGGCGAGGGCGACCGCCTGGGCCACCAGGCGCTCGGCGTTCGGTACCGGTTCGTCGAACTCGGCGTCCTCCACGTCGTCGCCCAGCGCCCGCGCCGGCAGGCCCAGGTCGTAGAGGGTGTCGACGCTCGAACCGGTCATTCCGGTCACTCCTGTGTCGAGACGGCCGAAACCATCCCCGTCGGTCGCCGAATCGAAGCTGTCGTCCCGGCCGGTGTCAGCCTGCCGGAGGTCGGGTCCCGGTTTGATCGCCGGACGCCGGTCCATCGGTGCCACTCCCCTCGACCCACCGCGTTGTGGGTCACTCTGCCGCCCAGCCTAGGCCTGCCGCTCTGCCCGTTCGTCGGCGGACCACCGGCCGGACGTCCGGTTCGGGACTCTGTCCTTTCACCCGTTGCGGGTACGTGGTCGGCCGGTCGCGGAGTACCCCGGCTCGCGATGTTCATCACACTGCCACAGCGCGTCTTTCCGCACGTCGGAGCGGTGGCGGGGCAGTGGCGGAGCGCGGCCCGTACTAGCGTGCAGGGCAGTTTCGTACCGGAGGGACAGCTTCATGCTCGTGTCGTACCCCGTTGGTCGCCGCCGATCACAGCTCCGACCCGTCTTCGCGGCGGTGACCGCCGCCGTGCTCGCCGCCGGCGCGCTGGCCGGGTGCTCGGCCGAGGACGGCCCGGAGCGCAGCGTCGACGCGTTCCTGGCCGGCTGGCGCTCCGGCGACCTGCACACGGTCGGCTTCATCGACGCGACCGGCGCCCGGGTGCCGGCGGCCGAGGTGACCAAGCAGATCCGGGCGCTCTCCGGGGAACTGGTGGACACCCCGCCGGCGGTGAAGCGCAAGGGCGACGCCAAGGTCACCGCGGACACCGCGACCGCCCAGGTGGAGGTCGTCTGGACGCTGCCGGGGCAGACCCGTTGGGCGTACGACCGGCCGGTACGCCTCAAGCGCGGCGGCGACGACCAGTGGCAGGTGATCTGGGAGCCCACGCTGGTCCAGGAGCAACTGGAGGAGGGCGACGGCTGGCCCTGCGCCGGGACGCCGCGCGCCGGGCCGCGGTGCTGGACGGCGCCGGCGCCCCGATCGTGGCGCCCCGGCGGGTGGTCCGGGTCGGCGTGCAGCCCGGCGAGGTCACCGACGTGCCGAAGCTGGTGCGGCAGCTCGACGCCGCGTTCAAGGCGATCCGGCCCGCGCTGGTGCCGCCGGTCGACCTGTCCGATCTGCCGAAACGCCTCGCCGAGGCCGAGCCGACCGCCCTGGTCGAGGTGGTGACCCTGCGCGAGGAGGCGTACCGGCAGATCAAGCCGCGGATCTACGACCTGCCGGGCACCAAGTTCCCGACCGACACGCTGGACCTGGCACCGACCCGGGAGTTCGCCCGCGCGCTGCTCGGCTCGGTCGACGCGGCGCAGGCCGACGACCTGAAGGCGCACCCCGACAAGTACGTCGCCGGCGACCTGGTCGGCCACGGCGGCCTCCAGGGCCGGTACGACGACCGCCTGCGCGGGGTTCCGGGGCTCACCGTCGTCATCGAGCGGCCCAAGCCCGGGGAGCGGGGGATGACGACCGGCCCGGAGGTGTTCCGCAGCGAGCCGAAGACCGGCCAGCCGCTGAAGACCACCCTGGACGTGGCCACCCAGAACGCCGCCGACGCGGCGCTGCGCGGGGAGAAGCGGCGGTCGGCCCTGGTGGCGCTCCGGATCAGCGACGGCGCGGTGCTCGCCGCCGCCAACGGGCCCGGTCCGGCCGGGGAGAATCTCGCCTTCACCGCCCAGGTGCCGCCCGGCTCGACGTTCAAGACGGTCAGCGCGCTCGCCCTGCTGGACCGGGGGGCGGTGACCCCGCAGGCGACGGTCGCCTGCCCGAAGACGTTCGTGGTGGACGGCCGCCCGTTCAAGAACTCCGACAATTTCGAGCTGGGGGCGGTGCCGTTCAGCACCGACTTCGCGAAGTCCTGCAACACCGCCTTCACCTCGCTGGCCCCGAAGCTGGGCCCGGACGGGCTCGCCACCACCGGCCGTACCCTCGGCCTGGAGGCGAAGTGGGACCTGGGCGCGGACGTCTTCACCGGCAAGGTCTCCACCGGCGGCTCCGCCACGGAGCAGGCCGCCGCGGCGATCGGCCAGGGCACCACCGTGGTCAGCCCGCTCGCGATGGCCGGCGCGACCGCCGCCGTGGCCCGGGGCCACTGGGAGCAGCCGAAGCTGGTGCTGGACCCGGCGGCGCAGCAGCCCGCCCCGGCGGGTCCGGCCCTCAAGGCGGAGTCCGTGGCGGCGCTGAAGACGATGCTGCGCGCGGTGGTCACCGCCGGGACGGCCAAGGCCCTCGCCGACGTTCCCGGCGAGCCGGTGTACGGCAAGACCGGCACCGCCGAGTACGACAACAACCCGGCGCACACCCACGCCTGGTTCGTCGGTTGGCAGGGGGATGTCGCGTTCGCGGTCTTCGTCGAGCAGGGCGGGTCGAGCACGGACAGCGCCGTGCCGATCAGCGAGCGTTTCCTCCGCGGCATCGCCGCCCGCTGACCGTCGGTGGCCTCGGTTCCCCGCCGAGGCCACCAGGTCCGGCGGGCACTGGTTCGTGCACCGGAACCTGCCGACGCAGGCAGGGACCGCTGACCGAGTAACCGGGCTCCGCGCGGCGTGGGTCGGGTCAGGCGATCCCGGCGCTGGGCCCGGGGGAAGCGTCGTCGCCCGGCTCGGACGCGGGCTCCGCCTCGGGCGACGTCCGGCGCACCGGCACGGGCCCGGCCGAGGCGGGCGGTTCCACCGGTTCCCGGCCCGCGACGACCTCCTCCTCGGGCGGGGCGACGCGGCGTAGCAGCCCGGGCCCGCCGAGGCCCGCGGCCCCACCGGCTCCGGACCGGCCGACTGGATCGGCGGGGCGTCGTCCGTGGACGTGGCCTCCTCGGCGACCGGACCGATCGGCTCGACCGCCACCGCGGGAGCCGGCGTGACCACCGGTGCCGGGGCCACCGGCCGGCTCGGCTGGGGACGCCCGTTGCCCCGCCTCGGGGACGGTGGCGCCGGGGTGGCCGGCAGCAGCCGCGGCGGCATCGCGGCCGGCGCGGAGACCGGCGCCAACCCGGACACCACGGTGTTGACGATCTCCGCCGCGTACGAGCCGTCGGGATCGTAGTCCGGGTCGAAGACGGTCAGCTCGACGCCGAGGCAGTGCGGGGTGTCGACGAGGCCGGCGAGCAGGATCTCCAGCTCGGCGAAGGCGATGCCGCCCGGGTCCGGGGCGTCCACCGCCGGCATCACCGCCGGGTCGAGCACGTCCACGTCGATGTGCACCCAGTAGCCGGCGCAGTCGGCGAGCTGCTCGTGTGCCCACTGCGCGGTCCGCGCGGCGCCCTGGGCGCGCAGCGCCGGCACCGGCCGGGTGGTGATCCCGGCGGCCTGGAGGTCCAGGCGATATTCGTCCTGCGCCCGGATGCCGAGGACCACCACGTCGATGTCCCGGAAGTAGGGGCGGCGTCCCTCGATGGCGGCCAGGTCGGCCTGCCCCCGGCCGGTGACCAGAGCGAGGTCCTCCCCCGCCGCGGCCCCCACGTAGGAGGCGTTGCCGGGGTGCCGGAAGTCCGAGTGCCGTCCACGAAGACCAGCCCGATCCGGCCGCCGACCGCCTCGCCGAGCCGATGCATGGCCAGCGCGGAACCGAGCAGCACCGAGCAGTCCCCGCCGAGCACCAGCGGGAACTCCCCCCGGTCGATGATCGCGCCGATCCGGTCGGCGAGTGCCACCGAGTACCCGGAGATCTCCGAGGCGTGGCAGACGCCGTCGCCGGGGCGCCAGTCGCCGGGGTCGTACCGGGGCGAGGTGAGGCAGCCGGCGTCCCGGGCCCGCAGCCGGGCGAGCAGGCCGTGGTCGCGCAGTGCGCCGGGCGCCTTGGCGCAGCCGGGGACGGAGGTGGCGGTGGGTGGGCGCAACCCCAGGTTGGTCGGCGCGTCGAGGACGGCGATCCGGCGCATCATGGGCTCCCGTCCTCGGTGGTCGGGCGGGCCGGCCGGAACGCCGGCCCGCGCTGGCGTGCTACGAACTCAGAACAGGGCGCTGGCCAGGGCCGGCGGGCCGAGGCCACGGCGGGATCCTCCGGGCCGGCGATGGTGAACAGGCTGACCAGGTGCTGGCGTACCTTCTCCCGCTCGTCACCGGCGGTCCGGCGGACCAGGCCGACCAGCCGCTTGTAGGCCTGCTCGGCCAGGCCGCTGAGCACCTCGATGTCGGCGGCGAGGAGCTGGGCCTCGACGTCGTCGGGGGCGCCCTCGGCGGCGGTGAGCGCGGCCTGCGGGTCGGCGCCGCCGACCCGGCGGGCCAGTCCGACCTGGGCGAGCCCGGCCTCGGCCGCGGCGTCCGCCGGCGACTCCGCCAGGATCTTCTTGTACGCCCGCTCGGCGGCGTCCAGGTCGCCGCTCATCAGCGCGTCGTCGGCCTCGTCGAGGCGGGGGTCCTCCGGCTCGGCCACGGTGACGCCACCGGCCTTGAGCACGGCGGAGATCCACTGCCGGAGCTGGGCCTCCGGCACCACCCCGGAGAAGGCGTCGATCGGCTGCCCGCCGACCACCGCGTAGACCATCGGGATGCCCTGCACCCGGAACATCTGGGCGATCCGGGGGTTGGCGTCCACGTCCACCTTGGCCAGCACCCACGCGCCGGCGCCCTCGGCGGCCAGCCGCTCCAGCACCGGGGAGAGCTGCTTGCACGGCTCGCACCACTCGGCCCAGAAGTCCACCACCACAGGAGTGCTGAGCGAACGCTCCAGCACCTCCGTCTGGAAGGTCTCCTCGGTCACGTCGATCACGGCGGCTCCGCCGCCGGCGGCGGGAGCGCCGGGAAGGCCGGCAGGCGGCCCGGACTGGGCCGGGGCGGTGGGACGGGCGGGGGCAGGGGTGCTCGGTGTGCCGCGCAGCGCGCTGAGGTCGACCGCGCCGCGGGTGAAGATCGACGAGGTGATCCGTGGGTCGCTCATGGTTGTCTAACTTCGTGCTGCGGATGGCCGCGCTGATGCACGACGTCGGCAAGCCGGCCACCAAGGCGGTCGGCCCGGACGGGCGTCAGCTTCCACCACCACGAGGTGGTCGGCGCCCGGCTGACGAAGGCCCGGATGAAGGCCATGCGGTACCCGAAGGACGTCACCTCGCGAGGTGGTCGCCCTGGTCGCCCTGCACCTGCGTTTCTACGGGTACGGCCGGGGCGAGTGGACCGACTCGGCGGTGCGCCGGTACGTCGCGGACGCCGGTG
>NZ_JAEVHJ010000223.1:0-11109 GCF_016802855.1 Micromonospora sp. ATA51
TCCCGCGGCTCCGGCGTGGACGCCGACGGACGCCGGTCGGGCCTCCTCGCCGGGCGTCCCGGCCCGTCGCCGCGGGCGGGCCGCGCCGATCGCCGACCCGAGTCCGCCAACGGCCGTCAACGCGCCGCCGGCCCAGAGCAGGCCGACCAGCGGGTTGACCGCGAGCCGCAGCGTCGCGCTGCCGTCGTCGGGGGAGACCGCGATCAGGGTGACGTAGGTGTCCCGGAGCAACCCGGTCTCGATCACCGGCACGGTGACGGCGGTGTCCCGGGCCGGGTGGTAGCGCAGCGCCGGGTGACGGTCCGCTCCGCGCCGCCGGCGCCGGAGAGCCGGAGCCGGGCGTGCACCGCCATGGCGCCGCCGTCGCCCCTCCGGTCCACCCCGACCAGGCGGACGCTCACGTCACCCACCCGCAGACTCTCGCCGGCCCGGACGGTCCGCTCGGCGTCCCGGCCGTACGCCGAGGATCCGGCGACGCCGACCGCGACCAACGCGATCCCGGCGTGCGCGACGAGCCCGGCGAGCCGGCCCCGGGCGGGCCGGCGGAGCCGGTCCGGCAGTTCCCCGGCCAGGCCGGTGAGCACGAACGCGGCGGTGCCGAAGGCGGTGAGCGCGGGCAGGCCGGGCCGGCTGAGCAGACCCACCACGGCGACCGTGGCCAGCGCCACGCCGGCCGGTACGGCGAGCCGCCGCAGCGCCGCGCCCCGGTCGCGGACCCGCAGGGCCGGCGTCACCCCCATCGCCAGCAGCACCACGATCGCCAGCGGCACCGCCGTGCGCTGGTAGTAGTCCGGGCCGACCGAGGTGCGGACGCCGCCGAGCGGGCCGGAGAGCAGCGGGAAGATCGTGCCGATCAGCACCACCGCCGCGATGGTCACCAGGAGCACGCCGTTGACCAGGACGGCGGTGTCGCGGGACAGCACTGGCGACGGGGTGCGGCCCGCCGGCTCGGGGGCCCGCCACCCGGTCAGGACCGTCGACGCGACGACCGCCAGCAGCACGAAGCCGAGCAGCATGGGGCCCAGCGGCGAGTCGGTGAAGGCGTGCACGCTGGCCACGGCGCCGGACCGGGTGAGGAACGTGCCGAGCAGCACCAGCACGAAGCTCGCGCAGGCCAGCACCAGGTTCCACCCGGCCCGGCGGGCGCCCCGACCCGGGGCGGTGTGCAGGAACGCGGTGGCGGTCAGCCAGGGCAGCAGCGAGGCGTTCTCCACCGGGTCCCACGCCCAGTAGCCACCCCAGCCCAGCACCGCGTACGACCACCAGGCGCCGAGCCCGATGCCGGCGGTCAGCGCCGCCCAGGCGGCCAGCGCCCAGGGCCGGGCCACCCGCAGCCAGCCGCCTCCCTCCCGCCCGGCCGGCCGCGCGGCGAGCGCGAAGGCGAACGGCACGACCAGGCCGATGTAGCCGGCGTAGAGCAGGGGAGGATGAACCCCCATCGCCGGGTGCTGCTGCAGCAGCGGGTTCGGCCCGGGACCGTCGGCGGGCACCGGATCCACCGCGCGGAACGGGTTCGCGGCGAAGCAGGACAGCGCGAAGAAGAACACGGTCACCGCGCTGACGACCGCCATCGCGTACGCGTGCAGCCGGGCCGGGTACCGCCGGCCGGCGAGCAGGACCGCGTACCCGCCGAGGACCAGCAGCCAGAGCAGCAACGACCCGTCCAGGGCGGACCAGAGGCTGGTCACCGTGTAGTACAGCGGCACCCGGCGTCCGCCGTTCTCGGCCACGAACCGGACGCTGAAGTCGTGCCGGAGCAGGGCCGCCTCCAGCACGCCGCAGGCGACGACGGCGGCGGCCAGGGTCGCGGCGGTGGCCAGTCGGGCCGGTCGGGTGGGCGCGCCGAACAGGGCCACCCGCAGCCAGAGCAGGGCGGTCAGCGTGGCGCAGAGCAGCCCGACGGTGAGGCTCGACGTGCCGAGCTCACCGAGCATCGACCGGCTCCACCGGGGCGGTGGACGGGCGGTACTCGTTGCCGTGTCGGACCACGACGTGGTCGGCGCGGAACGTCCCGTCCGCCGACAGGGTGCCCTCGACGACCGCCCCCTCGCCCTCCCGGAAGGTCCCCGGCGGCCCGCCGCGCTGCTCGACGGTGATCGCCTGGCCGCCCTCGGCGAGGCGGAACACCACCAGGTCGCCGTCGCGGCGCAGCGACCCGGGCACCACCTCCCCGCCGAGGCGTACCCGGTCCCGAGCCGCGTCCGGGTCGCGCAGCACCTCGCCCGGGGTGCGGTAGTAGGTGAGGGTGCCGCGCAGCGCGCCGGTCACCAGCAGCGCGCCGGCGGCGAGGAGCACGACGACGACGGCCGTCCGGCCGGTGCGGCGGCGGTTCATCCGACCCGGGCCGGGACGCGCTCGGCCGTGCGGGGGGTGTCGGCGGCGAGCCGGCGCTCCAGCCGGACGACCCGGTGCAGCAGGACGCAGAGCGCGGCGAGCGTCGCGGCGGCGACCGCGAGCAGCAGGGCGAGAGCCATCCGGGAGTCGATCGGCGGGCGCTGCGGGGCGAACACGGTCGCCTGCTGGTGCAGCGACCGCCACCAGACCACGGAGAAGTGCACCACCGGAACGAGCAGGAAGCCCGCCATGCCGACCAGCGCCGCCGGGCGCGCCACCCGGTGGTCGTCCCCGTCGCGCCCGTCGGTCCGTTCGCCGAGCGCGCGGCGCAGGGCCAGATAGCCGGCGTACGCGAGCAGCAGCAGTGCGGTGCTGACCAGCCGGGGGTCCCACGCCCACCAGGTGCCCCAGACCAGGTGCCCCCAGAGGGAGCCGGTGGCGATGGCGACGGCGGTCAGCACCACCCCGATCTCCGCGCCGGCCCGGGCGAACCGGTCCCAGCGCAGGTCGCCGCCGAGGAGGTAGGCGCCGCTGGCCGCGAGCACGACGGCGAACGCGGCGTAGCCGACCCAGGCGGCGGGGACGTGCAGGTACATCAGTCGCTGCGCCGAGCCCTGCACCGCGTCGGGTGGGGCGAGCCAGCCGCCCGCCACGGTCGCCGCCGTGGCGAGCCCCGCGGCGGTCCAGGCCATCGTCCGGCGGCCGGCGGCCGCTCTGGCGGTGTCCGCGACGAGATCCACCGTGGAGGCTCGCATGATCTCCCTGTCCGCGCCCGGGCGCTTGCCGGCTGGGTTCGCTGCGCGTTCACCATAAGCTCCTCAACCGCTCGTACCCCCCATATCGCGCAAAAGCATTGGAACCATCTGGAACCGTCTAATGTCCCTCCCGGTGGAGAAGACAGCGGGCCTGACCATGGGCGCCGCCCGGGATGCCCGGCGGCGTGGGCTGCCGCGCCGTCTTCCGGTGCTGGCCACGCTGTCCGGCCCGCTCCTGCTCGCCGGCTGCGCCGGCGACGCACCGTCCGCCCTGAATCCCGGCGGGGCCGGGGCGACCCGCGTCGCCGGCCTCTGGTGGCTGCTCTTCTGGATCTCCGTGGCCGTCTTCGCCGAGGTCATGGCCCTGCTGGCCTGGGCGCTGGTGTTCCGGCGGGGCAACGCCCGGGTGCGGCACGGTCAGCCGCTGCGCTTCGTCACGATCGCCGGCGCCGGCCTGCCGTTCGTGATCCTCGTCGTCGTCTACGGCGTGGGCCTGCGTGACCTCGCCGCGCTGGGCGACGGTCCCGGGCCGGACGCCCCCACCGTCGAGGTGACCGGCCACAAGTGGTGGTGGGAGGTGCGGTACCCGGGCGCCTCGGGAGCCACCGCCAACGAGATCCACATCCCGGTGGGGGAGCGGGTCAAGGTGCGGCTGCGCACCGACGACGTGCTGCACAGCTTCTGGGTGCCGCAGCTCATGCCCAAGACCGACCTGATCGCCGGCGAAACCCGGGAGACCTGGCTGCGCGCGGAGCGGCCCGGCAGCTACCGGGGCCAGTGCGCCGAGTACTGCGGCACCCAGCACGCCCACATGGCCTTCCTGGTGGTGGCGCAACCACGCACCGACTTCGACGCCTGGCTGGCCCGGCTCGACGCCCCGGCCCGGGAGCCGCGGACCGACGCCGAGCGGCGCGGCCGGCAGGCCTTCGTGCAGGGCACCTGCGCCGCCTGCCACGCGGTACGGGGCACCGGCGCCGCGGGCCGGGTCGGGCGGACCTGTCGAACGTGGGCTCCCGGTGGAGCTCGGCGCCGGCGCGGTGCCCAACGACGCCGGCCACCTGGGCGGATGGATCGCCAACGCCCAGACGGTCAAGCCGGGCAACGCGATGCCCCCACAGCCGGTCGATGCCGCGGAACTGCCCGACCTCATCGCGTACCTGCGGTCGCTGGAGTAGGTCGGGGAGGAGAAGCGATGTCCACGACCACCACACCGCCGCCCGGCGTCAGCGCGCAGGACCTGGCGCGGCTGGCGGAACACTGGGCCGAGCGCCCCTCGCTGCGGGGCTGGTTCAGCACCGTCGACCACAAGCGGATCGGCCGGCGTTACCTGGTCACCGCCGGGTTCTTCTTCGTCCTCGCCGGCCTCAGCGCCCTGGTGATGCGCACCCAGCTCGCCCGGCCCGAGGCGGGCGTGGTGTCGCCGCAGGAGTACAACCAGCTCTTCAGCATGCACGGCACCGCGATGATCTTCCTGTTCGCCACCCCGATGCTCTTCGGCTTCGGCAACTTCCTGGTGCCCCTGATGATCGGCTCCCGGGACATGGCCTTCCCGAGGTTGAACGCCTTCGGCTACTGGGTGTTCCTCTTCGCCGGCCTCTTCATGTGGGCCAGCCTGCCCTTCGGCGCCGCTCCCAACAACGGCTGGTTCGCCTACGCCCCGCTCAACCAGGAGCAGCACAACCCCGGCCTGCACATGGACGTCTACGCGCTCGGGCTGCTCTTCCTCGGCATCTCCACCACCGCCGCTTCGATCAACTTCATCGTCACCGCGCTCAAGCTGCGCGCCCCCGGGATGTCGCTCAACCGGGTGCCGCTGTTCGTCTGGGCGATCGTCGCCACCGCGTTCATGGTGATCTTCGCGTTGCCGGCGCTGAACGCGGACAATTTGATGCTCTTCCTCGACCGCCGGTTCGGCACCCACTTCTTCGACCCGTCCGCGGGCGGAAACGTGCTGCTCTGGCAGCACCTCTTCTGGATCTTCGGGCACCCCGACGTCTACATCATCGTCATGCCCGCGCTGGGCATCGTCTCCGCCGTGCTGCCCGCGTTCACCCGGCGCGGCGTGGTCGGCTACCCGCTGATCGTGCTGTCCATCGTGTCGATCTCGATCATCTCGTTCGGGGTCTGGGTGCACCACATGTTCGCCACCGGGCTGCCGCAGTTGTCATACAGCTTCTTCAGCGCGGCCAGCACGATCATCACCATCCCGTCGGGCATCCAGATCTTCGCCTGGCTGGCCACCATGCTGCTGGGCCGGCTCGTCCTGCGGGTGCCGCTGCTGTTCGTCATCGGCTTCGTCGTGACCTTCGTGCTCGGCGGGTTCACCGGCGCGATGTTCGCGGTGACCGCGTTCGACCAGCAGGTCACCGACTCCTACTTCGTGGTGGCGCACTTCCACTACGTGCTGATCGGCGGGGCCGTCTTCCCGATGCTCGCCGGCATCTACTACTGGCTGCCGAAGATCACCGGGCGGATGTACCACGAGCGGTTGGGCCGCTGGGCCTTCTGGCTGGTCTTCGCCGGCATGCACGTCACGTTCTTCCCGATGCACCTGTACGGCCTGTTCGGCATGCCCCGGCGGGTCTACACCTACCGCAGCGAGCCCGGCTGGGATGGGTGGAACCTGGTCAGCACCCTCGGGTCGTACCTGCTCGCCGTCGGACTGCTGCTCGTGCTCGTCGGCGTGGTGCACGCGGTCCGTCGCGGCCGGCCGGCGCCGCCGGACCCGTGGGAGGGCGACAGCCTGGAGTGGTCCACCGCCTCGCCGCCCGAGCCGTACAACTTCCCGGCCCTGCCCCGCGTGCACAGCCTGCACCCCGCGTGGGACGAGCGGACCGCCGAGTCCCTGGGCGCCGGCGCCACCGCGGACCGCATCCTCAGCGACGGGCGGCGCACCCTGGTCACCAGCGAGCTCGACGCGCACCCCGAACGGGCGGTGCAGATGCCGGAGTCCACCCTTAAGCCACTCGTGCTGGCCGGCGCGCTGCTGATCTTCTTCACCTCGATGCTCCTCGCCTGGTACCCGGCGCGGCGGTCGCCGCCCTGGCGGTGGTCGCGACCATCGCGGTCTGGCTCTGGCCGCCCCGCCGCCCCGACGAGGAACTGGGGGTGACCGGGTGAGCGACCGTGGTGGGGTCGTCGCGGCGGCCACCGGCGCCGAGGCGCTGAGCACCGAACTGCCGGTCGGCCGGTCCGCCGGCTGGTGGGGCATGGTGATGTTCGTGGCGACCGAGGCCACCCTCTTCGCCTGCCTGCTCGGCAGCTACTTCTACCTCCGCTTCCAGTACGGCCCGACGTGGCCGCCCGCCGGCATCGAGGCCCCGAAGCTGCTCACGCCCCTGGTGATGACCGCGGTGCTGGTGCCCAGCAGCCTGCCGGTGGTGTGGGCGGAGCGGGGCATCCGACAGGGCCAGCGCTGGCGACTGCAGTCCGGGCTGGCCGCCACCATGGTGCTCGGGGTGACCTTCCTGGCCCTGCAGGCCAGCGAGTACGCCGAGAAGCTGACTCAGTTCACCATGACCACCGACGCGTACGGCTCGCTGTTCTACCTGATCACCGGCTTCCACGGGCTGCACGTCATGGTCGGGCTGACCATGATCGGCTGGCTGTTGGCCGCCTCCCTGCGCGGCGGCAGCTTCGGCTCCCACCGGCACGAACGGGTTCGCAACGCCGCGATGTACTGGCACTTCGTGGACCTGGTCTGGGTTGCCATCCTGTTCACCATCTACCTTTCCCCGCGGCTGTGATGACCACCCGACCCGGTCCGCACGCGCGCCTGACCGGCGGGCTGCTGCTCTGGTACGGCGTGCTCGGCGGCGCGGTGGCCTGGGGGGTGCACGTGTTCGCCGCCTGGGGCCTGGACGAGCTCGCCTGCGCCGCCGGCTCCGAGCGCGTCGCCGCCGTACCGCTCTGGCAGGCGGTCGGGCTCGCGGTGGTGATCCCGGCCCTGTTCACCGTGGGGTCGCTGCTGGTCGCCGCGCTGGTGTGGCGGCGGACCCGGCGGGCCGGCGAGGACGACCGGGCGTTCGGCCGGTCCCGGATGCTCGCCGTGGTCGGCGTCTGGTCCAACCTCCTGTTCCTGGCCATCATCGTGCTCGGCGGGGTCGCCGTGCTGGTGCTGCCGCCATGTCAGGGCTGACCGCGTACCGGGCCCACCAGCCCGGTCAGGATCCGGTGGCCGAGGGCCTGCTGACCATGCTCGCGGTGGTCACGCTCTGCCTGCTGGTGGCCGGCTACGGGCGGGGCGTCCACGAGCTGTGGGCCCGGCGCGGCGTCGGGCGGGTCGTGCCCGGCTGGCGGGTCGCCGCGTTCGGCGTCGGGGTGCTGACGGTGCTCGCCGCCGACCAGGGTCCGGTGCACGAGCTGGCCGAGTCCTCGTTCGCCGGGCACATGGCGCAGCACATGCTGCTCCTGCTGGTGGCGGGGCCGCTGCTGGCGGCCGGCGCGGTGCTCTTCGTCGTGGCACGACGTCGTCGGATCCGCTTCACCGCCTGATCCACCGCAACTGACGGGGGCGCGTCGACCAGCCGGTCGGCGCGCCCTCGCGCTGTCCCCGTCCATGCGACCGCCCGCCGCATCCGGGCCGGCCACCGCACTCGCCGAGCCGGCGCTCAGCTCACCGACCACGGCGGCGGTTCCCGGCACCCAGGTACGGTCCGCGCCCGCTACGAAGCTGATGTCGGCAACGAATCATGTGGACGGTGCACGCCCTGAATCGTTGACGACATCAGCTCCACAGGGAGCGCACTCACATCGGTCCGCAGCGCACGCCCCGTGGCCCCGCCGCTCCGCTCGCGGAGGCGGTCAGCCCTTCTCCAGGTACTCCGCGCGTTCCTCGTCGACCAGGGCGGCGACCGAGGCGGCCAGCGCCGGATGCCGGAGCAACTCCGGGTCCTCCTCGACCAGGGCGATCGCCTCGGCCCGGGCGTCCCGGATCAGGTCGGCGTCCCGCAGCAGCGAGAGCAGTCGCAGGTGCGAGCGGCGACCGGACTGGGTCGCGCCCAGCACGTCGCCCTCCCGGCGCTGCTCCAGGTCCAGCTCGGCGAGCTTGAAACCGTCCGTGGTGGAGGCGACCGCGTCCAGCCGTTCCCGGGCGGGCAAACCCTCCATCGCCTCGGTCACCAGCAGGCAGAGCCCGGCGGCGGAACCCCGGCCCACCCGCCCGCGCAGCTGGTGCAGCTGCGAGACGCCGAACCGGTCGGCGTCGAGCACGATCATCACGGTGGCGTTGGGCACGTCCACGCCCACCTCGACCACAGTGGTGGCGACCAGCACATCCAGGTCACCGGCGGCGAAGGACCGCATCACCGCGTCCTTCTCGTCGGCCGGGAGCTTCCCGTGCAGCACCCCGATCCGCAGCCCGTGCAGCGGCCCCTCGGCGAGCAGCGGGGCGACCTCCGTCACGGCCAGCGGCGGCCGCCGCCCGTTGTCGTCCTCCCGGGGCGGCTCCTCCTCCGAAGCGGGCCCCTCCCCGATCCGCGGGCACACCACGTACGCCTGGTGCCCGGCGGCGACCTCCTCGCGCAGCCGGCGCCACGCCCGGTCGAGGAACGCGGGTTTCTCGGCCGCCGGCACCACGTGCGAGGCGATCGGCGAACGGCCCTGCGGGAGCTGGGAGAGGGTGGAGATCTCCAGGTCGCCGTAGACGGTCATGGCGACCGTGCGCGGGATCGGGGTGGCCGTCATCACCAGCACGTGCGGCGGCTGGTCGGCCTTCGCGCGCAGCGCGTCCCGCTGCTCCACGCCGAACCGATGCTGCTCGTCGACGACCACCAGGCCCAGGTCGGCGAAGTCGACCCCCTCGTAGAGCAGCGCGTGGGTGCCCAGCACGATGCCGGCCCGACCCTCGGCCACCTCTGCCAGTGCCCGCCGCCGGGCCGCCGCGCCGAGCGAGCCGGTGACCAGTTCCACCCGGGTGCGCCGTCGCGGCGCCCAGCTCGCCGGCCCGGGCGAGCGGGCCGAGCAGGTCGAGCATGCCCCGGTAGTGCTGGGCGGCGAGCACCTCGGTCGGGGCGAGCAGGGCCGCCTGACCGCCGGCGTCGACCACCTGGAGCATGGCCCGCAGCGCCACCACCGTCTTGCCCGAGCCGACCTCGCCCTGCAACAACCGGTGCATCGGGTGCGCGGTGGCCAGGTCGGCGGCGACCTCCGTGCCGACGGACCGCTGGCCGGGCGTCAGCTCGTACGGCAGGCGGGCGTCGAACGCGTCGAGCAGTCCGCCGTCCCGCGGCGGCCGGGCCTTCGCCGGACAGTCGGCCGCCCGGTGCTTGCGCTGCACCAGGGTGAGCTGCACCGCGAACGCCTCGTCCCACTTCAGCCGCCGGCGGGCCCGGTACAGCTCCTCCTTGCTGGAGGGCCGGTGGATCTCGCGCAGCGCCGTGTCGATGCCGATCAGGTTGCGGGCGGCCCGCACGGTCGCCGGCAGCGGGTCCTCCGGCGGGGTGAAGGTGTCCAGCACCACCCGGACGCAGCGGGCGATCACCCAGGTGGGCACCGCGGCGGCGGCCGGGTAGACCGGGATGAGCGCGCCGGCGAACTCCTCGACCTCCTCGTTGGCCGCCGCCTCGCCGTCGCCGCCCTCCCCGAGCAGCACGTACTCCGGGCCGTTGAGCTGCCGCTTGCCCCGGAACTCCGTGACCTTGCCGGCGAACAGGCCCCACCGGCCGGGGCGCAGCTCCCGCTCCCGCCACGCCTGGTTGCCGAAGAAGGTGAGGGTGAGCACCCCGCCGGAGCCGTCGCCGACGGTCACCTCCAGCAGGTTGCCCCGCCGCTGCCGCATCGGCCGCACCGCGGTGCGCTGCACCTGGGCCAGCACGGTCACCTGCTCGCCCACGTCCAGCGACCGGATGTCGGTGTGCTCGCCCCGCTCGTCGTACCGGCGGGGGAAGTGGTAGATCAGGTCGCCGGCGGTGTGCAGGTCCAGGTGGCTCGCCAGGGCCTTCGCGGTCTTCTCCCCGACCAGCTTCTTCAGCGGCGTGTCCATGGTGGCCGGCTCGCTCGTCATTCCACCCCCAGCAGCAGCGGATAGTGCGGCTGCCCGCCCTCGTACGCCTGGACCTCGACGAACGGCCAGGCCCGTGCCACGTGCTCGCGTACCCGGTCGGCCAGCCCGGCCGGGGCGTCCGCCCCGCACAGCAGGGTGACCAGCTCGCCACCGCCGCCGAGCATCCGGTCCACCACGGCGGTGCAGGTGTCGAGCAGGTCCGCCCCGATCAGGTGCACCTCCCCCTCGACGAGCGCCAGCACGTCGCCCGGCCGGCACGGCCCGGCCACGGTGAGCGCCTCCCGACTCGCGTGGCAGACCTCGGCGTACCGGCAGGCGCCGGCCGCCTCGGCCATGGCGATCACGTCGTCCTCGAACCGCCGGCCCGGATCCCGGACGGCGAGGGCCGCGAGGGCCTGCACCGGGGACCGGGTCGGCACCACGCTGACCTTGACGCCGAGTCGGTGGGCCTCCTTGGCGGCGGCGCTCGCCACCGACTGGGTGTTGGGGTCGTTGGGCAGCACCACCACCCGGGCGGCGCCGGTGGCCCGGATCGCGTCCAGCAGCTCGCCGGTGGACGGGTTGCCCGGCACCACGGTGGCGCCCTCGGCGCCGAACAGCTCGGCGATGCCGGCACCGGCCGCCACGACCACGGCCGCCCGGCCGTCCGGCCGCAGCATCGGCGGGGGCGGGGCCGGCGCCACCTGGTCGGCGAAGCGGGTCACCGAGATCCGGTGCGGCCGCCGGCCACCACCCCCGCCTCGATCGCCCCACCCACGTCGTTGACGTGCACGTGCACGTTCCAGGTGCCGCCGCCGTCACCGCCGTCGCCGACGATCACCAGCGAGTCGCCCAGCGCGTCCAGCTCGGCGCGCAGCCGCGCGACCGCCTCCGCCCCGGCGTCGAGCAGGAACTGCACCTCGTACGCGTACTCCGACGAGCCGGTCTCCCGGACGGCCGTGGCCGGCGGACGGGACCGTGGGCGGCGCGGGCGCCGGCTGCTGCGGGCTCTCCCGGTGATCACCTCGACCAGCGCGT
>NZ_JAEVHJ010000224.1:0-11097 GCF_016802855.1 Micromonospora sp. ATA51
AGAGCCTGGTAAATAAGGGTTTCAGGTGTTTTGGTGGCGGGCGAGGCGGCGGGTCATGACGATGATCATGGCCCATTGGACCATCGCGGCGTGGTGGTCGGGTAGCCGTTTATAGTCTCGGACGGTGCGTCGGCACCGGTTGATCCAGGAGAACGTGCGCTCGACCGCCCATCTGCGGTGCAGGACGACGAAGGTGGTCTGCCCGGCGAGCTTCGCGACGATCTGCACGGTCAGGGTGAGGTGGGCGGCGGCCCAGCCGACGAGCCGGCCGGCGTAGCCGCTGTCGGCCCAGGTCAGGCCGATGGCGGGAAAGCAGGCGCGTAGCGGCGACAGCAGCGGCCGGGCGGCGTCGCGATCCTGCACGTTGGCGCCGGTGACCAGGATCGCGAGCAGTAGTCCGCAGGTGTCGACGGCGAGGTGCCGTTTCCGGCCGTTGACTTTCTTCCCCGCGTCGAAGCCGCGCCCTGGCCGGCCGACGGTCTCCGCGCCGCGTACCGACTGGGAGTCGACCAGCGCAGCCGTCGGCTGCCGGTTACGACCCTCGACCTGTTCGCGGACCTGTTCCCGCAGTCTGTTGTGCATGCGGTTGAGCGTTCCGTCGCGGGTCCAGGTCGTGAAGTAGTGGTAGACCAGCTTGTGGTGCGGGACGTCGGCAGGCAGCGCGTCCCACTGGCAGCGTTGACACACGCTGACCTCCGGCGCGCCGCTCACGACGCATCGCCGAGCAACTCCTGAGCAGCAGCTTGCCACAGCGGGGACCAAATAGTCCAGGAAAAGACCCGATCTATCGATGATCTCGCGGACACCCGTTCAATAAAGCTGACGGCGCATGCGTTCGTCCTTCACCATCACACGAATGCGACATGACGCCGGATGGACTCAAAGGTCCCATTCTCCATGCATTTCCTGGCGCGCTGGATACACTTGACCGATGGGCGACGAGCAGGTGGCTGCGCCGACGAAGCAGCGGAGGATCAGTCAACGGGGCATCGCGACGCGAGAGCGGATCCTCGAGGCGGCGAACCGGCTGATGTTCGTGCGCGGAGTGAACGCGACGACCCTTGACGACGTCCGCGAGGCAAGCCAGACGAGCAAGTCTCAGCTTTACCACCACTTCGCCGACAAGCAGGAGCTCGTGCGCGCGTTGGTCAAATATCGAGGCGCGCTTGTGCTTCAGCGCGAGCGCGGAGGGCTCGAACGACTGAGATCGTTCTCAGGGCTGGTCCGGTGGCGTAACGCGCTGGTCCAGGCCAACTCGCTGAACAACGGCAAATACGGGTGCGGCCTCGGGTCGATGGCTGTCGAGCTGTCCGATCAAGATGAGCAGGCTCGATCGATGCTGTTGGAGACGTTTGCGGCATGGGAAAAGCTGATCAGTGACGGTCTGCACCGGATGCGGGACAGCGGTGCACTGCGCCAGGACGCCGACCCGGAGAAGTTGGCCACGGGGTTGATGGCAGCTTTGCAAGGCGGCTACTTGCTGGCGAACGCCGCGCACAACGTCGCACCCATGGAAGTTGCTCTGGACATGGCGCTGGAACACATCAAATCGTTCCTCTCGGAGCCGTCCGGCGAGCCGACCCGTTAATTTAGCCCTTTCATCGTGATCAGGCTGGTCACGGCGGGTGCGAGCAGCCCGGAGATCGATGAGGGCGAGGCTACAGGTAAGACAGCAGTCGACCAAGATCCGATGCCCCGACCCGGAGCGTCGCCGTGCTGTCTCACCCCGCCACGATCCCGCTGTCCAGTCGAACCCTGAACCACCTCGCCGAATGCCTCCGTAACCACCGCCGGCAGCGTCGATCCCGGTGGCGGCGCCTGGAACCCGGCCGGCAAGCCCTACTCACCCTCGCCCATCTGCGCAACGGCGACACCGACGCCCGCCTCGCAGCCGGGTTCGGCATCGGCGTCGCCACCGCCTGGCGCTACGTCCGCGAAGCTGTCGCTCTACTCGCCGCAGCCGCGGACGACCTGGCCGCCGCCATGGACGCATCCAAAGGCTGGCGTACGCGATCCTCGACGGCACGCTGACCCCGGTCGACCGGGTCGCCGACCAGAAGCCCTGCTACTCCGGCAAACACAGGCGGCACGGCATGAACGTGCACGTCATCGCGGACGCGGCGGGTCGGCTGATCTGGGCATCGACCGCGCTGCCCGGTGCCACCCACGATCTCAGCGCCGCCCGCGCTCACGGCAATGCTGCGGAGGAACTAGGCCACCGCGCGACAACGTCGTGAGGCCGCGATAGGGCTCGTCCGAGGGGTCTCCGGCGCGCGGCCCGGTAGTCTCAGCCACCGGCCTTCGCCCGCGCCGACTCGGCAGCAGCACGATCGGAGTAGCCGGGGTGTCGGGCGTCGATCAGATCGACATAGGTGGTCGTTCGCGAGAGGTAGTCGACCACAAAGGGGCAGATTGCGGTGATCGTGCCCTCGCGGGCGCGGATCTCGTCGAGTACTCGCCGCACCATCGCGCCCGCCACGCCCTGGTGTTGATGACTCGACTCGACTTCGGTGTGCCGGAGGGCGTACCGGTTGGGCTTCAGGTGGGTGTAGTAGAGCCAGCCGACTAGCTCGCTGTCGCGGTAGAGCTCAAAGCGGCCATGATCGAGGCTGTCGATCAGCTCCTCGGCTACCAGTGCTTGTCCTTCACTGCTCATCGGCTCACCCTTCCAACGTGTAGTTACGCCGCGCGATCAGACAGGCCCCGCCGGACTTTGAAGTCCAAGTATGGCATTTGACTGCTCGCCATGCACGCCCGAGTGCCGTACGTTTGGACTAGGTGGTCCGTTCGTGCGCTTGGCGAGAACTGCTCGAGGCCACCGACCGACGACGAACGAGGCGAGAAGAGAAAATTATGGACGAACGCGGATGATCGTCTTCCCCTTGGTCCGCTCGGTCGGGTTGAGGGCGGCGACGGCGTCGTCGAGGGCCGCGACGTTGCCGATGTTCGTCCGCACGCGTCCGTCCCGGACCCGCCGGACGATCTCACCCAGCTGGGCGCGGTCGGACACGACAACGAAGTCGATCGCCAGGCCGTCAGCTGGCCGCACCTCCGGCGGCCCGGTGACGGTCACCAGCGTTCCTCCGGCTCGAACCAGACCCGCGGACCGCTTCTGGATGTCGCCGCCGATGACATCGAAGACCAGATCGACTCCGCCGGCGTCTTCCAGGGTGTCGTTGTCGAGGTCGACGAACTCGTGCGCGCCGAAGTCGACTGCGGTCTGCCGGCCGCTGGCACGTCCGGTGCCGATGACGTAGGCGCCGGCCTGACGGGCGAGCTGCGTCGCCATCGAACCGACTGCGCCAGCCGCGCCGTGCACCAGGACGCTCTGTCCCGCCAGGAGGTGGCCATGATCGAACAGCCCCTGCCACGCGGTCAGGCCCGCCATCGCGACGCCAGCGCCCACCGTGAAGTCAACGTTGCCCGGCAGCGGCGCAAGGTTGCGCGCCTCGACGACGGCATACTCCGCCAGTGTGCCGTCGCGAGTCCAGTCCGTAAGGCCGAACACCCGCTGTCCCACCGACAACCCCGTTGCTCCATAGCTGAGAGCGGTGACTACCCCGGCCACCTCGTGGCCGGGGATCGACGGCGTCCGGTCACGGCCGAGGCGATCGATCCAGGTCGAGGGCCACTCCAGCTCATTCCCGGTGAATCCCGACGCATGAACTTCAACGACGACATCGCCGTAGTTCGCGCCCTCAAGACTGGCGAGCCTCGCCGCGTCCGGCTCGGGCCGCTCCACCAGCGTCATCCCCGCCGTTCCCGCGGCCCGGTCCGTCACCACGATCGCTTTCATCTGACTACCTCTCTCAGTAACAGTCCTCGTCTACCCCCGTTATGACGTAACGGGGGTCTCCGTTGTCTCCGCGTCCTTACGGACGAACCCGAATGATCTTCTTGCCCTTAGCCCGCGGGTTCGTGCTGGGGGTAGGCGCCGGCACCGGGATGAACCTTGTCGATGAGATCGAGGTATTCCGGGTTGCGGGCAATGAACTCACCCACGACCGGGCAGATGACGGTGATCTTCTTCCCGCTCTCGCGGATCTCGTCCAGCACGCGAGCGACGAGCTCCGTGGCCACCCGATTGCGTCGGTAGGCGGGGTCGACCCAGGTCGTTAGCAGCACGACACGGCCGCCCACGAACCGGTACGAGAGCTCGGCGATCGCTTCGGCGCCGAGGGCGGCGATCCAGCGACCGCGCTCCGCGTCGTTGATGACATCGAGCTCCCAGCTGGATTCCACCTCGCTGAGACTTGCCTCGTTCAGAGCAGCGATGAGCGCCGCGTTGTTCTCTTCCCGGGTGGCCGCCTCGGCCTCGAGATTGATCGTCATTGTCACACTTTCTGTCGGGGCAGCTAATAAGTGGGTTTAGGACAAATGGGTGTGATCCTGGGTAACTCCGGGGTGCTCGGGGTCGATGAGGTCGGCGTACTCGGGGTTGTGCTCGATGAAGGTGCGCACGATCGGGCACATGATGGTGACCGTCTTGCCTTGCACGCGCACGTCGTCCAGGACGCGTCGGATCAGCTCGGTGGCGATGCCCTGTTTGCGGAACTCGGGGAACACCGAGGTGGCCAGCAGCACGAGTCGGTCGTCTCCGGCGACGTTGTAGGTCAGCCCGGCCACTGCTCGGTCCCCGACGATGGCGTCGTAGATGCCGAGTTTCTCGTCGTTGACGACTTGGAAGTCAAACGCGGGGGCGTGGGGATCGTCGATTACCTCGTCGATGAGGACGGCCTGGTCCTGGCTGAGGGTGCCTTTCTCGTCGGGGTATCCAGCCTCGTCGGGGTACTCGAAGGCGTAGCGGGTCGGCTCGGTTGGGTCGGTCATGGGGCTGCGCCTTCGTTGATGGTCATCAGATCACTCCCGGGTCGTGGCGGTAGTCGTACTCGCCCAGCCGCATGTCGTCGACGGGAGGTGAAGGCCCAGCCATCGACGTACTTCTCGCTCCTGCGGGGGTCGTTCTCGCGCTTGGGTCCGCCGAGTCCTTACGAGCGAACGCGGATGATCGTCTTTCCCTTGATCCGCTCGGTCGGGTTGAAGGCGGCGACGGCGTCGTCGAGGGTCGCGACGTTGCCGATGTTCGTCCGCAGCCGACCATCCCTGATCCGCTGGACGACCTCACCCAGTTGCGCGCGATCGGCCTCGACAACGAAATCAACCGTCAGGCCGTCCGCCGGCCGTGCTTCGGGCGGGCCGGCAATGGTCACCAGCATTCCTCCGGCTCGGACCAGACCCGCAGAACGCTTCTGGATGTCGCCACCGATCACGTCGAAAACCAGATCGACGCCGGCGACGTCTTCCAGGGCGTCGTTGCCGAGGTCGACGAACTCCTGCGCGCCGAAGTCGAGCGCGATCTGGCGGTCAGCGGCACGTCCAGTGCCGATGACGTAGGCGCCGGCCTCTTTGGCGAGCTGGATCACCATCGAGCCGACTCCACCGGCCGCACCATGTACGAGGACGCTCTGCCCCGCCTGGAAACGGCCATGCACGAACAGTCCCTGCCACGCGGTCAGGCCCGAGATCGGCAGGCTCGCCCCTACCGTGAAATCGACATCGCCCGGCAGCGGCGCAAGGTTGCGCGCCTCGATGGCCACGTACTCGGCCAGGGTGCCGTCGCGACTCCAGTCCGCGAGGCCGAACACCCGCTGTCCCACCGACAGACCCCTCGTGCCATAGCCGAGCGCGCTGACCACGCCAGCCACCTCATGGCCGGGGATCGACGGCGTGCGGTCCCGCCCGAGGCGATCGGTCCAGGTCCCGGGCCACGTCAGCTCGCCCGGGGTGAATCCCGACGCATGTACCTCAACGAGGACGTCGTTCGCCGTCGCCTCCGGCTCCGGTCGCTCCGCCAGCGTCATCCCGGCCGTTCCTGCGGCCTCATCCGTCACAACAATCGCTTTCATTTAAACGCCTCTCTG
Source organism: Micromonospora sp. ATA51 (assembly GCF_016802855.1). NCBI lineage: Bacteria > Bacillati > Actinomycetota > Actinomycetes > Micromonosporales > Micromonosporaceae > Micromonospora > Micromonospora sp. ATA51. The sequence continues at coordinate 5,922 of NZ_JAEVHJ010000224.1, forward strand.
TATCAGTCGTTCGCCGACACGGCACTTCACTTCCCCCATTTGGTGACGCCAGACGTCGGTGTCTTACCCAGCTGACCGGAAAGATCTGTGACGCGGAGTGCGGCCCCGGTGCACTTTTGTTCGAGGCCACTCGTCGGTCGTGTCCCTGGCCCAGCTAGCACACCATCGCCGACTTCTACACCGACGGCGAAGCCAGCCTCTCGACCCAGGCGTCGACTGGCCAGGCGCCGGCCGGGCCAGGGGCGCTGCGTCGGGGGGAGCAACGCTTGCAGGCTCGGTATCCAGCGAGCTGGGCGCTGGCCGCTGTCGGGCGAAAGTCGACGTTTTCCGTGCGAGGGGTCTTGGCGCGACACGATGGCCGACAGTAGGTGCCGGTCGTCTTCACCGCGGCGCGAAAGCTGCCATCGAGTCGTTCCTCGCGTCGTTGGATCGCCTCGTACTGCGACGGCGGATCACTGAGCATCGATGTTCCTCATGTTGTCCGGATTTGAGTCCGCCCGAGTCGCGGGAGGCGACGACGATCGCCGCCCTGATGCGTGAACGACGGCATATCCTAGCCTTAACGGACTGATGAGTCCATCTCTGGGTTTGGCGTTGAGCGAGTTCAGCTGGGGGCGTCTTGGTCCTAACCGCCTCTCAGTGCAGCTTAAAACACCCCGAGTTGATCGTTCACGAGGACCTCGCGGTTCTGGCAACGAGCGATCAACTGGACTATCCAGTCCGCGAAGGCTAGCCTGCGGAGGTACTCGGTCATGGGGTGATTCGCCCGGCCACAGCCCCCGCTCAGACTGCGGCTCGACTGCTGCTGGATCCGAGTATCTGGACCGTCACTACCAGGATCTACAGGAGGGCGCGGCTGATGAAAACCGATCGGGACCGTGTCGTCGCATCCGCCCGAGCTGTCCTTCCGGCCACTGAGCGCCGGCGCACGGACATGACCACCCGCAGCTTCACGTTCGTCGCCGATGAACCGCACAACGGCGCACTCGGCGAAGGCCCGACGCCGACGGAGTACCTGTTGATGGCGCTCGCGTCGTGCACTGCTCAGACGCTGCGGCAGTATGTCGACTATAAGTACGACACCGCCGGTGACATCACCGTCGAGATCGGCTACCACGAACCTGAGCAGGAAGGCGCAGAGCGTTACCTGCAACGCACGATCACGCTGAGCGAAGAACCTGACCCCGACGACTTGAAGGTGATGCATAACATTGCCGAGAAGTCCCCGGTGACCCTGCTGATTCAGTTCGCATGGAGCGTGAGGACCGAGTTCGTCGGGCCGCGCTGAAATCAGGCCGCTTGCTGCTCGGCGATCACGGCCGAGCAGCAAGCGGTTGTCGTTCCGCCCCAGGCGGCGACAGTGTTTCCGTCGATCGCGACAGCTTGAACGCGATGCGGCGCCTTGCATGCGGCGCAGGTCCTGGTCCTGGCGGATGGCCGGTGACTCGTGCCGGCAGCTCAGAACAGAGTCGGTGCGGTCGGCTCGGTGGCGGTGGAGCGTCTGCCGAGCAGGGCGAACTTGTCGGAGGTCGTGTCGTCGGGGATCGGCAGCCCGTGGCGCTGCAATGCCTGGTTCACCCGTGCCCGGACGAGGTCGCGGTAATGACGGGGCGTGCGCGAGCCGTGCGCGTAGAGGTCGGCGTACGTGGAGAGCAGTTCGGGATGCTGGCGCGCAGCCAGGCGAAGAACAGGTCCTTGGGGCCGCGCATCAGGTACAGCGGTGTCGGGAGAATGTTGCCTGCCCCTGCGTCGGCCAGGGTGCCGATCAACTCGTCGATCTGCTCGGTGCTGTCTGTCAGTTCGGGCAGGATCGGCGCGACGAACACGGTGGGGGTGAGGCCGGCGTCGCGCATGGCTCGCAGTGTGATCGGCCGGGCCACGGTGGACGGTGTGCCGGGTTCGAGCGAGCGTTGCAGTGCCTCATGCCGAGCTCGACGTTGACGCGCTGAGCTGCGACAGCGAGCTGATCCAGGTCGCGGCCTGGCCGCGCTGATCCTGCTGGCCGGCGCGCTCGGCGACCGCTACGGCCGCAGGCGAATATCCCGGCCAGCGCTTCGGAAGGTGACGTGTGACCGAAACCAAGATGAGCGGCCGAACGATCGGGATGCCGAATCTAGCGGCACCGCTACGAGCCTTTCTGCGAACTGAGTCCGGCAGCGCCGGCGTGCTCGTGGCCGCCATCGTCGCCGCACTGCTCTGGGCCAACATCGACCTCGGCTCCTACGAAGCCGTCTGGCGCACCCAACTGTCCCTGCGCCTCGGGCACCTCGAGCTCTCCCGCGACCTGCACACCTGGATCAACAGCGGCTTGATGACGCTGTTCTTCCTGGTCGTCGGCCTTGAGGCGCGGCGCGAGTTCGACCTCGGCGACCTACGCGACCGGCGACGTTTCGTGCTGCCCAGCGTGGCCGGCGTGATCGGCATGCTGATCCCGGTGCTGATCTTCCTGCTGATCAACCACGGCGGGCCGGGCGCGCATGGCTGGGGCGTGGCTATGTCGACCGACACCGCCCTCGCGTTGGGCCTGCTGGCACTGCTCGGCCGGGGCGTGCCCGACCGGGTCCGGATCTTCCTGCTCACCGTGTTCGTGGTCGACGACTTGATCGCACTCATCGTCATCGCCCTGGTCTACAGCGACGACATCAAAATGATGCCCATCGTGGTGGCCGTAGCGGCGTTCGCGGTCATGCTGGCCATCCGCGCGGCCGGCGTCCGACGTGGCTCGGCGTACGTGCCGGTCGCCATCGTGATGTGGGGCGCGCTGCTGGTCAGCGGAGTCGACCCGGTGGTGGCCGGACTGGCCATCGGGTTGACCGCGTTCGCCTACTCTCCCGGCCGAGCTGAGCTCGAGCAGGTCAGCGGGCTGTTCCGGTCGTTCCGTGAGCAGCCGACGCCCAAGCTCGCGCGTACGGCTTCGATCGGCCTCGCGAATACGCTATCGCCCAACGACCGCCTTCAGCGCATCTACCACCCTTGGTCCAGCTACGTCATCGTGCCGCTGTTCGGCCTGGCCAACGCTGGCATCAGCATCGACGGTCCGTTCCTGGCCAAGGCGTTCGCGTCGCCTGTCACCTGGGGCGTGCTGCTCGGGTATGTCGTCGGCAAGCCGCTCGCCGTGATCGGCACCTCGGCCGGGCTCACCTGGATCTCGCACGGCCGCATCCGTCCGGCCGTGGGCTGGGCGGGCGTGCTCGGCAGCGGCACGATCGCCGGTGTCAGCTTCACGGTGTCGCTGCTGATCGCCAGCCTGGCCTTCACCGGCGACCAACTGGCCGAGGCCAAAGTCGGGGTGCTCAGCGCCGCGATCGTATCCTCAACGCTGACCTGGACCGCGTTCCGCGTCACCAACATGTTGCCCAAGGACAAGCGCACCCGGGCGCTCTTCGGCGACATGACGGAGCTGATCGACCTCATCCCAGAGGTCGACGAGAAGCAGGACCACGTCCGCGGCCCAGCCGGTGCGTCGGTAACGCTGGTGCAGTACGGCGACTTCCAGTGCCCGTACTGCGGGAAGGCCGAGCCAGTCGTCCGCCAGTTGCTGGGCCACGCCGACCTGCGTTTCGTGTGGCGTCACCTGCCTCTGTCAGACGTGCACCCGCAAGCCCGGCTAGCAGCCGAGGCCGCCGAAGCAGCGGCCGCTCAGGGCAAGTTCTGGCAGATGCACGACCTGCTGCTCGACCACCAGGACAAGCTGAACATCACTGATCTAATCAAATACGCCGGCGACCTCGGTCTGGATCAGAAACGCTTCTACGACGATCTGATAAGCCAGGCCCACGCCGGCCGCATCGAAAGCGACATCGACTCGGCCGACAACAGCGGAGTGTCCGGCACCCCGACGTTCTTCATCAACGGCCGCCGCCACTACGGCGCCTACGACATCACGGCCTTGACCGCCGCCATTCGTATGGCCCGAGCCCGGGCCCGCCTCGGCCGCGAGGCACCAGCGACCCGTAAATAAGCGCGTTCCGTTGACTCGACAGCACGCCGGTCGGCCGTCAGATCCTGCCGCGCGAACTCTTGCCTTGACGCGAAGCGACGGGAGCGTCAAGAGGATCCGAGACGTCATCCTGATCGACCGCAGGGTCTACCTGCCCGTGTCGTGGACCGATGACCGGGACCGCTGCCAGGCCGCCGGCGTCCCGGACGAGGTCGAGTTCGCCACGAGATCCGAGTTGGCCGCCGACATGATCACTGCAGGGGTCGACGCCGGCGTGCCGGTGGCGTGGGCCGCCCCGAACCAGGCCGGCCGGGCCCCGCTGTCGATAGCGACGTGGTGCAGGAGTACACGGCGACCCATGGTTCAACCATGAGCCTGTTCCCGCAGGCCCGCGACTGGACCAAGGCGCGCGAGGACGCGGGCATGGAGACGGACAGCCACGAGGATATGCACGCTGGCGAACTGGAGACGTCACTGCTGCTCCACGTCGCGCCCGAACTGATCCGCGACGGCAACCAGAACGCCGACTGGACCGCGGACGACCGCCCGCACCTGCTCACCCTCGGCATGGCCGCATACACCACTAGTGTTCCGTCTCAGTTTTGACTAGCCGCTTGCTGGAGGGCGGCGCGTCCACGTCGGACCTTGGCCAGGATCGATTCGGCGGTTGCGGTCCACACGAATGGTTTCGGGTCGTCGTTGTGTACCCGCAGGTACTCCTCGATCGCTTTGACGAGGTCGTCGACGCTGCGGAACACGCCACGGCGGATCATCTTGTCGGTCAGTTCGGCGAACCAGCGCTCGACCAGGTTCAGCCAGGACGAGCTGGTCGGGGTGAAGTGCAGGTGGAAGCGTGGATGCTTGGCCAGCCACGCCTTCACGTTGGGGTGGGTGTGGGTGCCGTAGTTGTCGACGATCATGTGGATCTGCAGCTTGCGGGGCACGGAGGTGTCGATGGTGCGCAGGAAGCGCAGGAACTCGTCGTGGCGGTGCCGGGCGAAGCACTTGCCGATCACCTTGCCGGTGAGCACATCCAACGCGGCGAACAGGGTCGTGGTGCCATGGCGCTTGTAGTCGTGGGTCATCGTGCCGGCCCGACCGGGCTTGAGCGGCAGGCTCGGCTGGGTGCGGTCAAGTGCCTGAATCTGTTGGGTCGGGGACGAGACGCCGTGCAGCGTTTCGGCTGCCGGTTTTCTCGTCCCCGCCCGCCGAACCCGGCGTGCGGGTCGTCCCCGC
>NZ_JAEVHJ010000225.1:0-11081 GCF_016802855.1 Micromonospora sp. ATA51
GGCGGCGGCGACGCGGCCGGCCAGTTCGGCGGTCGCGGCCGCCGGCCCGGCGGACGGCGACCGGCAGGTCGCGCGGCCGCCAGGTGGGCCTGGCGGCGCCGCGAAGAGGGGTACGAGCAGGGCCTGCGCCACCACCGCCAGGGCGGCGAGCAGGACGGCCAGCAACCAGGGCGACCGGGTACGGACGGCTTCCATGTCAACTCCTAAAACGAACGCTCGTTCTCTTTAATGGCAGACTGCCCCTTCTATCGCCCCGCCGTCAAGAACGAACGTTCGCTTTATACTTTGCTCGTGCCACGCGTATCGGACGAACACCTCGCCGCCCGCCGCCAGCAGATCCTCGACGCGGCCCGGCGCTGCTTCCTGCGCGACGGCTTCCACAACACCTCGATGCAGGACGTGATCGCCGAGGCCGGGCTCTCCGTCGGCGCCGTCTACCGCTACTTCCCCAGCAAGAACGACCTGATCACGTCGATCGCCCAGTCCGTGATCGGCGGGGCGGACGAGGTCTTCGCCGAGTTGGTCGCGGTCGAACCGCCGCTGCCGCTGGTGGAGGCGCTGGACCGCGCGCTGTCGTACGTCGACACCCAGGCCGGGCCCGACGGCGTGCTCCCGCTGGCCATCCAGGTATGGAGCGAGACGCAGCGCGACCCGGCCCTCGCCGAGTTCGTGAAGGCCACCTACGCCGGCTTCCGCCGGCACTTCGCCGCGCTGGTCCGGCGGGCCCAGCAGGTCGGCGAGGTGCCCGCCGACGCCGACCCGGAGGCGGTCGGCGCAGCCCTGTTCGCCCTGGTCCCCGGCTACTTCATGCAACGCATCCTGACCGGCGCCCCCGACCGCCACACCTACCTGGCCGGCGTCCGAACCCTCCTCGCCCGGCCGCCCGCTGAGCCCCCGCGATCTTGCAGATTGCGCCCGGACGAAAGGCATGAAAGCCGCGGAACGTGGGCCCAAAGCGCAAGATCGCGGGAACGACCGGGGTCAGGTAAGGCGCCAGACCTGGAAGGTGGGGCCGTCGGCGGGGAGGGTGACCGCGCCGTCGGGGTCGGGGCGCAGGGCGGGGGGCGTCGCCGTGGACGTTCTCGCCGGCGGGCAGGCCGGTCAGGCGGACCGGGGCGCCGGGCGCGCGGCGGGCCAGCACCAGCACCGAGCCGGTGGGCGCCTCCCGCAGGAAGACCAGGGTGTCCGCGTCCGCGTGCACCCAGCGCAGGCCGCCGTGGCGCAGCGCCCGCTCGCCGCGGCGCAGCGCCAGCAGCGACCGGTACGCGGCGAAGGTCCGCTGGTCCCAGCTCTCCGGCCGGCGCCACGGCATCGGGGTACGCGACCCCTCCCCGTTGGTGCCGGTCAGCCCCAGCTCGTCCCCCGCGAAGATCACCGGGGTGCCCGGCATCGTGGCGAGCAGGCCGGCCGCTACCTCCTGCCGGGCGGCGTCGCCGACCACGGTCCGGATCCGGGCCGAGTCGTGCGAGCCGAGCAGCTGCCACGAGTGCACGTACGCCCGCCAGGAGATCAGCGACCGGTAGGTGTTCATGGTGGCCAGCACCGCACCCGCGTCCCGCCGGGCCACCCCGCCGGGAGTGCCGAGGAAGTTCGGCACCGGGGCGGCACCGTGCCGCAACCAGGACCAGACCGGGTCGGTGAACCCGACGTAGTTCATCGTGCCGTGCCAGCCGTCCCGGTCCAGGTCACCGGTGTGGTCGTGGCCGTGCTCGGCGAGCAGCAGCCCGTCGGGCCGGGTGTCGGCGACCACCTCGCGCAGCAGCCGCGCCACCTCGTGGGTGTACGCGTCCGCGCCCCGGCGGCCGGTCATGTTGGCCACGTCCACCCGCCAGCCGTCCAGGGCGTACGGCGGGCGCAGCCAGCGACGCAGCAGCGAATCCGGGTCGGTGGCGAAGCGGCGACGCAGCTCGGCGCTGCCCCAGTTCAGCTTGGGCAGCGACTTGACCCCGTTCCACGACTCGTAGTCGCCGGTGGCCTCGTCGAAGTAGTACAGCTCCCGCTCGGGTGCGTGCACGTCGGAGGCGGCCCGGGTGAACCACTCGTGCGCCTCACCGGTGTGGTTGCTGGTGATGTCGCCGAGCAGCCGCCAGCCTCGGGCGTGGACCGCGTCGGCGAGCCGGGCCAGCGCGGCGTCGCCGCCGAGCAGCGGGTCGACGGTGTCGAAGCTCGCCGCGTCGTACCGGTGGTTGGAGCGGGCCGGGAAGATCGGGGTGAGGTAGACGGTGTTCACGCCGAGCCGGTCCAGGTGGTCCAGCCGCTCGGTGATGCCGTCCAGGTCGCCGCCGTAGAACTGGTACGGCGTCTCCGGCCCGCGCCCGATGACGGGGGTGTCCCAGTCGCAGGGGATGGCCCAGTCCGGCGCGGTCCGGCCGTCGGCGGCGCCGGAGCGGGCGAACCGGTCCGGGAAGATCTGGTAGATCACCGCGTCCCGGGCCCAGGCCGGCGGCGGGGCGTAGCTGACCAGCTTGAAGTCGCCGCTGTCCGGCACGTCGTGGTCGACCAGGCCGGCGGCGTTCAGCCAGCGGTAGCCCTTCCGGCCGGAGAGCATGAACCGGTAGTTGCTGATTGGGTTGCGGACCTCGACGTCGGCCCGCCACCACACGTCGCCGCCCGCGGTGCGGTCCACGGTGGCCTCGGCGAAGCGCGGCTCACCGTCGCCGGTGGTCCGGACGTGCACCTGGCGTACGTCGGCGTCCTCGGGGACCCGGACGAAGACCGGCACGGTCTGCCCGAGCGCGGGGTCCTGCTCCGGGACGTACCGGGCGGATCCGTCGTGGTGCGGCTGCAGGGACATGGCGGGACCTTTCGCGTCGGTCGGACGGGGAGAGAGGGGTCGCCCGCCGCGGCCGGTCTCCCGGCCGCGGCGGCCAGCCCGTGACTGCTCCGGTGTACGTCGGACGCCGACGCCCTTGCCGCGCAGCTCGCGTGGGGCGCCCGCCGGTAACCCGGCGGCACGCGTGCGGAGTGGCGCCACTCTCCTCACGCACGACGGCGAGCGGCCACCTATCCGATTTATCCCTTGACTGCTCCCGCCGTGAGGCCGGAGACGATGTAGCGCTGGAGAAGCTGGAACACCAGCACCGTGGGGACGGCGGTGAGCAGGGTGCCCGCCGCGAACATCCCGAAGTTGTTGTTGCGCTCACCGGCCACCAGGCCGAACATGCCGACCGCGAGGGTCTTCGACTCGGTGTTGGTGAGGAACACGTTGGCGATCAGGAACTCGTTGATGGTGCCGATGAACGACAGCAGCGCGGTCACCGCCAGGATCGGCGCCACCAACGGCAGCATGATCCGGAAGAAGACCTGGGCGTGCGTGGCGCCGTCCATCGTGGCCGACTCGTCCAGCTCCCGGGGCAGCGTGTCGTAGAAGCCCTTCATCAGCCAGGTGTTCACGCCGAGCGCCCCACCGAGGTAGAGCAGCATCAGCCCCCAGGGAGTGTTGAAGCCGATCGTCGGCCACAGATCGGTCATCGTGGTGAAGATCAGGAAGATCGCCACGATCGCCAGGAACTGCGGGAACATCTGGATCAGCAGCAGCGACAGCAGCCCGACCCGGCGGCCGGAGAAGCGCATCCGGGAGAAGGCGTACGCCGCCATCGCCGAGAGGAAGATCGACAAGAACGCGGCCAGCCCGGCGATGAGCAGCGAGTTGACGAACCAGTGGGCGAACGCGGTCCGGTCGAACAGGTTGGCGAAGTTCTCGAGCGACACCCCACCGGTCGGCACCAGGTCGGTGGAGGAGAGGGTGCCGCGCGGGTTGAGCGCCGCGGAGAGCACGAACAGGATCGGGAAGAGGCTGAACGCCACCGCCAGCACGGCGACCAGGTGCCGCCAGCCGACCTGGCGGAACCAGCGGCTCTTCCGCCTGCCCTTGGCGTTCCGGTTCGCGGCCGGAGCGCCGCCGGTCGCGACCGGGGTACCGGTGAGTGAGGTCACGAGTACACCTCCTCCTGCTTGCGCGTACGCCGGAAGCTGATGGCCGACACGGTCGCCACGATCGCGAAGATGAAGATCGAGATCGCCGCCGCGAAGCCGAACTGGGCGCCCTGGGCGCCGAAGGCCAGGCGGTACGTGTACGTGATCAACAGGTCCGTCGCCCCGACGGTCGGATTGTCGGCCGGGAACGGGCCACCCTCCGTGGTCAGGTAGATCGCGTTGAAGTTGTTGAAGTTGTACGCGAACGACGCGATCAGCAGCGGGGAGAGCGCGACCAGCAGCAGCGGCAGGGTGACCGCCCGGAACGTCTGCCAGGGTGAGGCCCCGTCGACCGAGGTGGCCTCGGTCAGCTCGCGCGGGATCGCCTGCAACGCGCCGGTGGCCACCAGGAACATGTACGGGTAACCCAGCCAGAGCTGCACCAGCAGCACCGCGGCGCGGGCGGACCAGGTCTCGCCGAACCAGTCGACCCCGAGCCCGAACAGGTTGTTGACCAGGCCGAAGTCGGTGTTGAACATGTCCCGCCAGACCAGCAGCATCGCGAACGACGGCATGGCGTACGGGAGGATCAGCAGCACCCGGTAGAGGTTGGTGCCCTTCATCCGGGGCGAGTGCAGGGCGAGCGCGATGGCCATGCCGAGGAGGAAGGTGAGGCCGGTGGAGCCGATCGCGAAGGCGAAGTTCCACACCAGCGTCCCGAAGAACGGCCCGGAGATGTTCGGGTCGGTCAGCACCCGGTTGAAGTTCCGCAGCCCGACGTTGACCTGCCAGCCCTGGGCCAGCCGCTCGCCGTCGGCGGCGACGAAGGAGCCGGTCGCCTCGTCGGCGGTCCAGGTCTTGCCGGTCTCGCTGTCCTTGACGCAGTCGCAGCCCGCGTCGTACGCCCGGATGGCCTTGCCCTCGTAGGCGCGGGACAGGCCGTTGGACCGGATCGCGCCGCCGGAGGTCGGCACCACCAGGTCGGTGATCTCGGGGCTGCGGGCGCTCGCCTGGCCGAAGTTGAGGATGGTGTAGCCGTCGGCGGCGGTGACCTTGCCGGTCGGGCTGACGGTGATCTGGCCGGCGTCGAGCCTGCGCACCCCGGCCGCGTCACCGGCGGAGACCTCCCTGGTCCTCGGGTCGGTGAGCAGGAAGACCAGCGGGCCGGCGGTCGGGTCGCCCTTGGTGGCGATGGAGAGGGAGTACTCGGTGGAGCCGGGGACCTGCTTCACCGAGGAGCTCTGGATCGCGACGATCGCGTCGTCCTTGCTGCCCCGGTGGCCGTCGCCGAAGTTGGTAAAGGCGGTGCTGGCGGTGTAGAGCACCGGGAAGACCTGGAAGGCGATCAGGAAGAGCGTGCCGGGGACCAGGTACTTCGCCGGGATGTGCCGGCGGGTCAGGTAGAGGTAGCACAGACCGGCGGTGGTGACCGCCAGGATGGCCAGCCCGACCCACAGCTCGGCCTCGATGAGCGGGAAGGCCGCCCAGATCGCGATCCCGGCCACCAGGCCGAGCAGGACCACCTTGACGACGAGGCCGGTCGCGGTGATCGGCGCGTGGTTCCGCGCGGTACGGGACTTGCGCGGGAGCCCGGAGCGAACGGGCTCCCGGCCCGGAGCCTGCGTGGCAGGTTCCGGGCCGGACAGCGACGTGCTCATTACTTGATCTGACCCGCGATGGTCTTGCCGGCGGCGGTGATCGTCTTGGCCGGGTCGGCGCCACCGATGACGGCGGCCTCCGCCTTGCCGAACGGGTCCCAGATCGCGGCCATGGCCGGGATCGCCGGGAGCACCTGGCCGTTCCTGCCGGCCTCGGAGAACTTGGCCAGGTCCGGGTCGGTGCCCTTGACCTGGTCGAAGGCGGCGGTCAGCGCCGGCGGGCGCGGCTCGGCCTGGTACAGGGCGACGGCCAGCTCGGGCTTGGTCACGTAGTTGGTGACGAACTCCTGGGCCAGGGCCTTGTTCTTGCCCTTGGCGGCGACGTAGAACGCCTGGACGCCCACGAACGGCTGGGTCTCCTTGCCACCGGCGAAGCCGGGGACCGGGGAGATGTCGTACTTGATGCCGGCCTTCTTGGCGTCGGCGATGGCCCACGGGCCGGAGACCAGGAAGGCGCACTTCTTGCCGGTGAAGGTGGCGATGGAGTTCTCGCCGGTGATGGAGCGCTTCAGCGCACCCTCGCCCTTCTCACCCAGCTTCGCGATCTTCTGGAAGGCCGCGATCGACTCCGGCTTGCCCACGCCCAGGTCCTTGGGGTCGTAGTCGCCGTTGGCCGTGGTGCCGAAGAGGTAGCCACCGCCCGAGGTGTACAGCGGGTAGACGTGGTACGCGTCGCCGTTCTGGCCGGACTGGAGGCAGAGGATCTCGCTGGCCTTCTTCTCGGCCTTCAGCTTCTTGCCGGCGGCGACCAGGTCCTCGATCGTCTTCGGGGCCTCGGGGGCGAGCTCCGTGTTGCGGATGAGGGCGACGTTCTCGGTGGCGTAGGGGACGCCGTAGAGCTGGCCGTTGAAGGTGACGGCCTTGATCGCGGTCTCGTTGAAGCCGCTCTTCTGCTCGGCGGCGAGCTGCACCGGGTCGATGGCGCCGTTCTGCACCAGGTTGCCGATCCAGTCGTGCGCGCCCACCACGACGTCCGGGCCGCTGCCCTGCTGCGAGGCGGTGACGAAGTTGGTCTGCAGGTCCTTGGAGACGGCCTGCACCTCGACGGTCACGCCGTTCTCCTTGCCGAACTCCTCGGCGAACGGCTTGAGGGCGGCGGTCCGCTTGTCGTCGGCCCAGATGACGAGCTTGCCGCTGGCGGCCTTGGGGGATTCCTTGGCGGCCGGCTCGTCCTTGCTGTTGTCGCCGCAGCCGGACGCGGCGAGCGCCAGACCGAGAACGGCGACCACACCCGCGGTACGGATGCGCATCGGTACTCCTGTCGTTGTGGCGGCCCGCCGGGGGAGGGGCGACCCGCCAGTGGAAACGTCGGAAAGTTCTTGCCAACCGGCGCGAGGCTGCCGCGCCGCTGCTGTCCCGTGTTGCGGGGACGTTAGCAAGAGGTTGCAGGGAATGGAAGGGATTGCAGGAGAGTACGCAAGAACTTGCCCTTGAGCTAAAGTGCCGCCATGCGCGCTCGACTGTCCGACATCGCCCAACAGGCCGAAGTCAGCGAGGCCACGGTGTCGCGGGTGCTCAACGACCGCCCCGGCGTGGCCCCCGAGACCCGGCAGGCCGTCCTGACCGCCCTCGATGTGCTCGGCTACGAGCGCCCCGCCCGGCTGCGCAAGCGCAGCGCCGGGCTGGTGGGCCTCGTCGTGCCCGAGCTGGAGAACCCGATCTTCCCGGCGTTCGCCCAGGTCATCGAGTCGACGCTGGCCCAGAGCGGCTTCACTCCGGTGCTCTGCACCCAGACGCCCGGCGGGGTCACCGAGGACGAGTACGTCGAGATGCTGCTGGACCGGCAGGTCTCCGGGATCGTCTTCGTCTCCGGCCTGCACGCCGACACCGCCGCCAACCACGACCGGTACCGCGCGCTGATCGCCCGGCCGCTGCCCGTGGTCATGATCAACGGGTACGCGCCCGGGATCGCCGCCCCCTTCGTCTCCTGCGACGACCGGGAGGCCACCGAGCTGGCGGTGGCCCACCTGGTCGCGCTCGGCCACCGGCGGATCGGCCTGATCACCGGCCCGGACCGGTTCGTGCCGGTGCGGCGCCGGGTGGCCGGCTTCCGGGCGGCGATGCCCCGGCTGGCCGGCGTGCCCGAGGGCGAGCTGGACGAGCTGGCCGAGCTCTCCCTCTTCGGCGTCGAGGGCGGCGAGGCGGCCGCCGGCCGGCTGATCGAGCGCGGCGTCACCGGCATCGTGTGCGGCTCCGACCTGATGGCGCTCGGCGCGATCCGGGCCGCCCGGCAGCGCGGGCTGACCGTCCCCGGCGACGTCTCCGTGGTCGGCTACGACGACTCCCCGCTGATGGCCTTCACCGACCCGCCGCTGACCACCATGCGCCAGCCGGTCGCGGCCATGGCGGTGGCCGCGGTCCGGGCCCTGGTCGACGAGATCAACGGGCACGGTGCGCCGCACTCGGAGTACCTGTTCCGTCCGGAACTGGTGGTCCGCGGCTCCACCGCGGTGGTCCGCCAGCCCGGGGCCACGCCCGCGCCGACGCCGCAGCGCCCGACGCCCCCCGCCCTGGCCGTCCCGGCCTGACCGACCCGGCCCGTCGCCCTTCCGCAATGCGCGGCGGGTCGGCCCGCCCGGCCGCCGGGACGCCGAGATGTGCCGCAACTCGCCCACCGGGCGTCATTCCTTGCGCAAGGAATGCTTGACTCTTGCAACGCCGGCGCGGCATTCTGCTCAGGCAAACGCGCCCACCATCCACGCCCGCGCGGCGTGCCGCCGTCCCGCGCCAGAGAACGGGGATCGTCACCGATGACCGCCGCCACCAACCCCACGCCGCTGACCTCCGACGACGACTGGTGGCGATCCGCGGTCGTCTACCAGGTCTACGTCCGCAGCTTCGCCGACGCCAACGGCGACGGCGTCGGTGACCTCCAGGGCATCCGGGAGCGCCTGCCGTACCTGCGCGACCTCGGGGTGGACGCGCTCTGGCTGACCCCCTTCTACACCTCGCCGCAGATCGACGCCGGCTACGACGTCGCCGACTACCGCGACGTCGACCCGCTCTTCGGCTCGCTCACCGACTTCGACGCGATGATCACCGACGCGCACGCCCTGGGCCTGCGGATCATCGTGGACCTGGTCCCCAACCACACGTCCAGCGCGCACCCGTGGTTCGCCGCGGCCCTGGCCGCCGGCCCCGGCTCGGCCGAGCGCGCGCGCTACCTCTTCGCCGACGGCAAGGGCGAGTCCGGCGAGCTGCCTCCGAACGACTGGGAGAGCATCTTCGGCGGCCCGGCCTGGACCCGGGTGGCGGACGGCCAGTGGTACCTGCACCTGTTCGACCCGGCCCAGCCGGACCTGAACTGGCGCCACCCCGAGGTGCGCGCCGAGTTCGAGGACGTGCTCCGCTTCTGGCTCGACCGGGGCGTGGACGGGTTCCGGATCGACGTCGCCCACGGCATGATCAAGGCCGAGGGCCTGCCGGACGTCGGCTTCAACTCGATGACCACCGGCCAGCGCCAGTCCGAGCTGCTCGGCAAGGGCCGGCTGCCCTACTTCGACCAGGACGAGGTGCACGACATCTACCGCGCCTGGCGGCCGATCCTGGACAGCTACCCGGGCGGCCGGATGGCGGTGGCCGAGGCCTGGGCGGAGACCCCGCAGCGGCTGGCCCGCTACATCGGCCCGGACGAGCTGCACCAGGCATTCAGCTTCGACTTCCTCGACGCCACCTGGTCGGCCGACTCGTTCCGCAAGGTGATCGACACCGCACTGGCCGAGTCGACCATCGTCGGCGCCCCGACCACCTGGGTCCTCTCCAACCACGACCGGCAGCGGCACGTCACCCGGTACGGCGACGGCGAGGTCGGGCTGCGCCGCGCCCGGGCGGCCGCCCTGCTGATGCTGGCCCTGCCCGGCTGCGCGTACGTCTACCAGGGCGAGGAGCTGGGCCTGCCGGAGGTGCTGGACCTCCCCGACGAGCTGCGCCAGGACCCGGCGTTCCTGCGGACCGGGGAGAGCCGGGACGGCTGCCGGGTGCCGATCCCGTGGACCGGCGAGCTGGCCCCGTACGGCTTCGGCCCGGAGGGCAGCGAGCTGAGCTGGCTGCCGGCCCCGGCGACCTGGCGTGCCCTCTCGGTGGCCGCCCAGGCCGGCGTGCCCGGCTCCACGCTGGAGCTCTACCGCGCGGCGCTGCGGATCCGGCACGAACACCCGGCGCTGGCCGGCACCACCGGCGGCGTCACCTGGCTGGAGGCCGAGCCCGGCGTGCTGGCGTTCCACCGGGCCGCCGGGGACACCGTGCTGACCTGCGTGGTCAACATCAGCGGCGCCGAGGTCACGATCGCCGGGTACGGCCGGCCGGTCGTCGCCAGCGCCGACCTCACCGAGCGGGGCGACGGACACGTCCTGCCGGTTGACGCAGCTGCGTGGTTCGAACGGCGCTGAGCCGGGTAACCCGCCATTGACCTGGTCGTCTGTTGTGCCCCGCGCCGACGGGCGGCTGGGCCTACCGACCCCTTGTGGTGGGGGGTGAGGTGGCGCCGGCGCCTCGGGGAGTCCGCTTCCCGCGGCGCCGGTGTCCATCTGGGACGTTCCGCGCCGCTGAGCGCGGTCAGCCACCCTTGCTGGTGAGCAGCTTCGCGATCCGGGCGAACCCGGCGCGCAGCTCGGCCTCGCTCGGCGCGGTGAGCGGCTCCGCCACCGGCTCCTGCTCGGCGGCCAGCTCCAGCTCCTCGTCGATGACGTCCTCGAAGTCGCCGTAGAGGTCGGCCTGGTCGACCTGGGCGGCCTCGTCCTCGGCGGCGATCTGCGCGGCGGCGATCTCGCCCCGGATCTCGTCCGCCGAAAGCGCCGGCAGCAGCGGCTCGACCACCGCCATCAGCTGCTCCTCGGCGACCACCGCCTCGGCCAGGGCGAGCGCGTGCGGCCGCTCGTACGGGCCGCAGACCACCGGCTCCCACTCGTCGGCTTCGCCGAGCGGGCCGAAGGTGATGATCCACGGCAGGCCGAGCATCGGCGAGTCGTCCGGCAGGTCCAGTGTCACGAGAGCGCCCACGCGCTCATCATGGTCGTTCGCGGCGCGGGCGTGGGCCACATTCACCCCAAATGCCGCTTCTTCCCCTGTCGCCCGCATGACATCCGTTTCCTCTCATGAGGCGTTGGTGTGCTCATGATTGGATGTCCTACCTTGCGGTGGGACGGTCCCGGTGTTGCCCGCTTTGGCGGTGCCGGGTTGACGTTTCACAGCCACCGGCCCCGCGAGCGGGGTCTTACGGTCGGCTCCACGTCCGTTTCGCGTCTCCGAGCCACTCCCGGCGACGGTGACCGCCAGGGCGGCCAGGTTCCGTGCGGCATTGACATCCCGGTCCAGGACCAGGCCGCACAGGGTGCAGGTGTAGATGCGCTCGGACAGGGCGAGTTTGGCTCTCACTACGCCGCAGCTCGAGCAGGTCTTCGAGGACGGATACCACCGGTCGGCCACCACCAGCCGCCCGCCATTCCATCCCGTCTTGTAGGCCAGTTGCCGCCGCAGTTCGGCGAACCCGGCGTCGGCGATGCGCCGAGC
>NZ_JAEVHJ010000226.1:0-11060 GCF_016802855.1 Micromonospora sp. ATA51
GCCAACCGCCAGCGACGGCGGGGGAAGCCGGGCGGGGCGGGGGGCGGCGCCGCACCGGGCGACCGCTGATCCGGACCGCCCGCCACCGGCGGGACGGACCCGGTGTCGCCCGGCCACGCGGGGTCGCGGCGGTCTCCACCGGCGGGTATCCGGGGTCCGCCCACCGCGGCTCCGGACCGGCCTCGTCCGGGTGGTCGGTGTCCGGCCACGCCCGCTCGGGGCGGACGTCGGTGGCGACGGGGTGGCCGGCCGGTTCCCCGGCACCGGGCCAGGGCAGCGCCGACCGGGCGTCGTGCGGCCGTGCCGGGCCACCGGAGTCCGGCCACGGCAGGGCCCGGTCGCCCTGCTGGCGGGGGATGTCCTGGCCCGGCCAGAGGCCGGTCGGCTGGGACGATCCGACGACGCTGTGCTGGTCTCGCTCGGCCGGCATGACCCTCCCTGGCTGGCGGCGGCCCGTCACGGGGCGATAGGTCGGAGACGCTTCCCGCCCGACACTATCCCCCGGTCACCTGGGCCATGGGTACCGTGACACTCAGCCGAACGCCTTACCGGCACTGCCGGTGACGGTCGAAGCGGGCATCTCGACCCCGGTACGGGCGATCGCGTCGAGCAGCCGTTCGGCGAGTTCGGGCCGGCAGACCAGCAGGTCGGGCAGGCGCGGGTCGGCCCGGTTGTAGCGCAGCGGCGAGCCGTCGATCCGGGACGCGTGCATCCCGGCGCCGAGCGCCACGGCGACCGGGGCGGCGGAGTCCCACTCGTACTGGCCGCCCGCGTGGACGTACGCGTCGACCTCGCCGGTCACCACCGCGCAGACCTTGACCCCGGCGGAGCCCATCGGCACGGCGCGGGCGTCGAGCAGGTCGACGAGTTCACCGACGAAGGCCGGCGGCCGGCTCCGGCTTACCGCGATGCGCGGCGGCCCGTCCACCGCCGGCGGGGTCGGGCAGCGATTGCCGAGGACCAGCGGCCCACCGTCCAGGTTGTCCGCGCCGGCATGCCGACCGCCCCGGCGACCAGCCCGCCGTCCGGGCCCGCCGACCGCTGCCAGAGGGCGGCGTGCACCGCCCAGTCGGTCCGGCCGGCCTCGGAGAACTCCCGGGTGCCGTCCAGCGGGTCGATGATCCAGACCCGGTCGGCGCTGAGCCGGGCCGGCCCCTCCCCGGCCGTCCAGGCCCGCCGGGCGTCGGCCTCCTCCTCGGAGAGGACCGCGTCCGCGGGTCGCCACCGCGCCAGCGCGGTCGTCATCAACTCGTGCGAGGCCCGGTCACCGGCGTCCTTGAGGGCGGCCGGGTCCGCGAAGCCGCGCTGGGCCCGCAGCGCGGTCAGCGTCTCGCCCGCCCGCTCGGCCAGCCATTCCGCGAAGGCCTGGTCGTCGAGCTGACCGGTTCCGTCCTGGGTCACGCGCCCACCACCTCGTCCTGGTCCGACAGCGACCTGCAATGCTCCGGCCGCCCTGCGATCGGAGCCAGCGTACGGTCCGATGGGCGACAGCTCGCGAGCCGGTTTCGGATCTCCGTCGACCCAGGTGGACGGCTCGACTGCCCGCATACTGAACTTCGCGTGTATGGCGGTCGGACCGGCCGGACCAGGCCCTAGGCTCGTGCGCATGACCGCCGAGCAGCTGATCTCCTTCGCCCGTGGCGCTCCCTCACTGGACATCGTCGATGTCGAGGGGCTCAAGGCCGCCGCCGTCCGCGCCTTCGACGCCGACCCCGCCGGGATCACGGCGTACGGCACCTCCGTCGGTTACCCGCCCCTGCGCAAGTGGATCGCGGAGAAGCACGGCGTCGAGGCCGACCAGGTGCTGATCACCAACGGCTCGTTGCAGGCCGACGCCTTCCTCTTCGACCACCTGGTCCGGCGGGGCGACGCGGTGGTGGTCGAGCGTCCGACGTACGACCGGACGCTGCTCAACCTGCAGCAGATGGGCGGGGAGATCCACGGCGTGACGATCCAGCCGGACGGCCTGGACACCGCCGAGCTGCGCAAGCTGCTCGAGTCCGGGGTGCGGCCGCGGCTGGCGCACGTCATCCCGAACTACCAGAATCCGGCCGGCGTGACGCTGTCCCTGGAGAAGCGCCGGGAGCTGCTCGACCTGGCCGCCGAGTACGGGTTCACGATCTTCGAGGACGACCCGTACGCGGACATCCGGTTCCGGGGCGAGCCGCTGCCGTCGATGCTCTCCATGGACGGCCGCGGGGTGGTGGTGCACGCCTCCAGCTTCACGAAGACGGTCTGCCCGGGCGTCCGGGTCGGCTACCTGATCGGGCCGGCCGAGTTGATCGCCGCCATCGCGAAGAAGGCGACCAGCCTCTACATCTCGCCCGGCATGGTCTCCGAGGCGATCGTGCACCAGTTCTGCGTCTCCGGGGACATCGAGCGCTCGATCGGGAAGGTGTCGACCGCGCTCGGCGAGCGGGCCCAAGTGCTCGCCGAGTCGCTGCGCCGGCACATCCCCGAGGCCCGGTTCGTCGAGCCGGACGGCGGCTACTTCCTCTGGGTGGAGCTGCCGGAGGACGTCGAGGTGGACCGGTTGGGGCCGGCCGCGGCCGAGCGGGGCGTGGCGGTGGTGAAGGGGAGCGACTTCGTGCTCGACGGTGGCCGGCACGCGCTGCGGCTGGCCTTCTCCGCGGTGACCGTGGACCGGATCGACGAGGGTGTGCGCCGGCTGGCGGAGGCGATGGAAGCCGTTCGCGCCTGATTTTCTGTCGGGTTCCCGACAGTTGGGGAATACCGGCGGGCTCGGGTCTCGCCCTGGGCCGGCCGGCGGCCCACAATGCTGCGAGCGTCGTTCACCTCTTCGGGTGGTCGGTCCGACGTCCGGGAAGCGGCACCCCCGCCCCGCCCGGGCCGCCGACGCGCGCAGCACAACTCCCGCCCCCGAAGGTGCCGGGTGGGCCGTGTCGCCCCTCACCCCCCTGACGCGGCCGGCCCACCCGGCGCCCCACCCACGCCGGTCGGTCACCGGGTCGCGCCGCGCCCCGAACCGGACGCGGCGGCCGGGTGCGCCGTGAGCCGGATCGCAGTCCGTCGGCCCCGGCCCGCCTGGGCGGCCCTTCACCGTGCGGCGGATCGCCGACGGCGGCGTAACCTGCAAGCCGCAGCAGCACCGGTGGGAGGGGGCGAGGGATGACCGACCCGATCGAGCGTGGCCGACCGACGGCGCAGAACGGCGGCCGGGTGCTCAGGCCGCGCGCCTGGGCCGCGCCGGTACGCGCGATGACCCGCATGCTCAACGCCGACGGCTCCCCCCGTACCGCCGAAACGGCCGGACCCGGCCGCAGCGGGATCGTGGACTGCGGCCTCTACGTCGACGGCGAGCGGCAGCCCGGCGAGTGGAACTACGCCGACGCCCTGGCGGCGGCCCGCCGGGAGCGGCACGGGTTCGTCTGGCTGGGGCTGCACGAGCCCGAACTGGACGAGATGACGGCCATCGCCGCCACCTTCGGGCTGCACGAGCTGGCGGTCGAGGACGCGGTCAAGGCCCAGCAGCGCCCCAAGCTGGAGCGCTTCGGCGAGGTCACCTTCCTGGTGCTGCGGACCGCCCGGTACTGCGAGCACACCGAGCTGACCGAGAACTCAGAGGTGGTCGAGACCGGTCAGGTGATGCTCTTCATCGGGCCGAACTTCCTGATCAGCGTCCGGCACGGCGACGCCTGCCGGCTCGCCCCGGTCCGGGCCGACCTGGAGGCGAAGCGGGACCTGCTGCTGCACGGGCCGTGGGCGGTCGCGTACGCGATCACCGACCGGGTGGTGGACCTCTACCTGGAGGTGGCCGACCAGCTCGAGGACGACCTGGACGTGCTGGAGGCGGACGTCTTCGACGGGCAGGGCACCGGGCGGATCCAGCGGATCTACCAGATGAAGCGGGAGCTGGTGGAGTTCAAGCGGGCGGTGATGCCGTTGCAGCGTCCGCTGCTCACCCTCACCTCCCAGGTCAACCGGGAGGTGCCGCAGGAGGTGCGGCGCTACTTCCGGGACGTGCAGGACCACCTCAGCCGCACGGTCGAGCAGGTGAACTCCTACGACGACCTGCTCAACTCGATCCTCCAGGCGCGGCTGGCCCAGGTCACCGTCGACCAGAACAACGACATGCGCAAGATCGCCGCGTGGGCCGCGATCGGCGCGGTGTGGACCGCGATCGCCGGCATCTACGGCATGAACTTCAAGTACATGCCCGAGCTGGGATGGACGTACGGCTATCCGGGGGTCTGGGCGCTGATGCTGGCGTCGTCGTTCACGCTGTACCGGTTGTTCCGCCGCAACGGCTGGCTCTGACGGCCGGCGGCCGGCAAGCGGAAGCGCCGGCCACGCGGGGTGATCCCGCGCGCCGGCGCTTTCCGTGACCCCGCGGTCAGCGGCGACCGCTGGCCTTGGCGGTGTTCTTCCCGTTGTTAATGGCCTTGGTGACGTCGTCGGCGGGCCGGCCGGAGACGTCCCGGGCGCCCTCGGCGACCGAGGGGACCTGGTCGGTCGGCTGGATCACCGGCGGGGGGCCGGGGGTGGTGGTGGAGGCGCTCTCGCCCTTCGCCACCGTCGAGCTGCCGGCGCCCGTCGCCGAGGCGTCGGTCACCTTGGCGCTGGGGTCCGGGGTCTCCACCACGATGGTGTCCACGTCCTCCCGCATCGGGTCCAGCTTGCCGGTCGGGTCGTACTCGGCCCACTCCTGCTGCTCCCGGCGGCGGCGCATGGCCATCGCGCCGGCCAGGCCGGCGACGGTGCCGGCGGCCAACAGCCCGGTCATCATGCCGCCCCGGGACTTCTTCTGCTTCTTCTTCGCGGCCTTCATGTTCTTCGCCTTCACCTTCTTGCTCACCGCGACCTGCTTGGCGGCGGCGGCCCTCCTGCCGGCGACGGCCTTCCCCGCCGTCTCGGCCTGCGCGTTGCGCACGGCCAGGACCAGCGGCGCGAGCGCCGCGACCGTCGAGGCGAGACCACTCGACGCGCGGTCCCGCACGATGACCGCGGTGGGCGCGACGGCACCCCGGGCTGCCTGGACCCGCGGGCCGACCGTGGCGCCGGCACCCTTCGCCGCGTACGTGGCAGCCTGCCTCAGGTGACCGATGCCCTGGTTCAGCTCGGCCTTGGCCAGCTGCCCCTGGGTCTTTCGTCGCCCGATTCCAAACACGGTCCCACCTCCTGGGAGTTGTTCCTCCGTCATCCTCCACCTTCGGATGCCTCCGCACTGCCAGATCGGGCACATGGGAGGATCCGTATGGAACTGACCAACGAGTGAGGAGTACCCGTGGCCGAGGCTGTCTACGCCACCTTGCACACCAACGCTGGCCCGATCCGGCTGGAGCTCTTCCCGAACCACGCGCCGAAGACCGTCCGCAACTTCGTCGACCTGGCCGAGGGCAACCGTGAGTACACCGATCCGCGTACCGGCCAGCCGGGCAGCGGGCCGTACTACGACGGCACCATCTCGCACCGCGTGATCAGCGGTTTCATGGTCCAGATGGGTGACCCGACCGGCACCGGTCGCGGTGGCCCGGGCTACACGTTCGCCGACGAGTTCCACCCGGAGCTGCGCTTCGACCGGCCGTACCTGCTCGCGATGGCGAACGCCGGGCCGGGCACCAACGGCTCGCAGTTCTTCATCACGGTCTCGCCGACGCCGCACCTGAACAACCGGCACACCATCTTCGGTCAGGTGGCGGACGAGCAGTCGGCGAAGGTCGTGGACTCGATCGCGAACACCCCGACCGGCCCGAGCGACCGGCCGCTGCAGGACGTGGTCATCGAGCGCGTCGAGATCGAGCGCAAGCCGTCCTGAGCACCACCCGGGTACCTTTGCCTGCATGACTCAGCGCTCCGGGCAGGCGGGTGACGGGACCGGCGGGCCGGTGCCGACCACCCCGGTCTGCTACCGCCACCCCGACCGGGAGACGTACGTCCGGTGCAGCCGGTGCGACCGGCCGATCTGTCCGGAGTGCATGCGGGAGGCGTCGGTCGGGCACCAGTGCCCGGAGTGCGTCAGCGAGGGACGTCGCAGCGTGCGGCCGGCGCGTACCGCCTTCGGTGGCGGTGCCGCCGGCCGTCACGGCTACGTGACGAAGACGCTGATCGCGCTGAACGTGCTGGTCATGCTGCTCTCCATCGCCTCGGACCGGGGCGGGGACGCGGCGGCCGGCGGCTCCGGCTTCGGCGGCCTGATGGGCGGCGGCACCCCGCTGACCGACTGGGGGGCGGTGCTGGGGCAGGCGATCCTCCCCGACGGCACGATCGGCGGCATCGCCGAGGGGCAGTGGTACCGGCTGGTCACCGCGATGTTCCTGCACTACGGCGTGGTGCACCTGCTGCTCAACATGTGGGCGCTCTGGGTGCTCGGCCGGACGCTGGAGGCGGCGCTCGGTCCGCTGCGCTTCCTGGCGCTCTACCTGATCGCCGGGCTCGGCGGAAACGTGGCGGTCTATCTCTTCAGCGCGCCCAACAGCACCGCGGTCGGCGCGTCGACGGCCATCTTCGGCCTCTTCGCCGCGATCTTCGTGATCATGCGGCGGCTGGGCCGGGACACCTCGGCGATCCTGCCGATCCTGGTGATCAACCTGGTCTTCACGTTCACCGTGCCGGGCATCTCCATCGCCGGCCACCTGGGCGGGCTGGTCACCGGCGCGCTGATGGCGCTGGTCCTGGCGTACGCCCCGCGGATGCGGCGGACCGTCTTCCAGGTCGCGGGCGGCGCGATCATCCTGGTGGCGCTGCTCGGCCTGGCCCTGGTCCGCACCGGGATGCTGCCCGGCGGCTGACCCGCTGCTCAGCCGCGCCGGCCGGCGGCCCGCGCCGCCCGGAGCGCCTCGGCCACCTCGCCGGCGGCGCGTCGAGGTCGTACCGGCCGAAGAGGTGCAGCGACTCGCCCGCGTCGATCTCCAGCGTCTCGGCGGTGAGCCCGCGGCGGGTACGCCGATCCACCCTGATCGCCTCGACCTCCGGCCAGGACAGTCGACGGTGCCCGGCGAAGCCGTGGGCCACGGTGATCCCGTCGGAGTCCGCGGCCAGCCGGACCGGTGCCACCAGGTCGCGCAGCCCCCAGCCGGCCAGTCCGGCGGCGGCCAGTCCGGCCAGCACCGGCTGGACCCGGTCGTCACCGGCGAAGAGCAGCCCGAGCCCGAGCACGACGACCGCGCCGACCAGCTTGGCCACCGGCAGGACCACCGGCACCCGCCACTGGTGGACGGGGAAGGACTGTGACCGCACGGCCCCAGCATGCCAGCCGCCCGGGATGTCGGCCCGCTGCCGCGACGGAACCGGGGGCGGACGGCCGGCCGGTGACGACGTAGGATCGGGAGCAGCCAGGTTACCGGGGAGTAAACATGAGTGACGCAGTCATCGTCGGCGCGGTACGGACCCCGGTCGGCCGGCGCAAGGGCAGCCTCGCCGGTGTCCACCCGGTCGACCTCTCGGCGCACGTGCTGCGCGCCCTCGCCGAGCGGACCGGCATCGAGCCCGGCCAGGTCGACGACGTGGTGTGGGGCTGTGTCTCGCAGGTCGGCGAGCAGTCGTGGAACGTCGCCCGCAACGCGGTGCTCGCCGCGGGCTGGCCGGAGTCGGTGCCCGGCACCACGGTCGACCGGCAGTGCGGGTCGAGCCAGCAGGCGCTGCACTTCGCCGCCGCCACCGTCCTGTCCGGTCAGGCCGACCTGGTGGTCGCCGGTGGTGTGGAGTCGATGACCCGGGTGCCGATGGGTTCCAGCGTGGCCGGCGGGGTGCCGTTCAGCGGCCAGATCCTGGAGCGCTACCGGGGCGTCGAGGGCGTCGCCCAGGACTCCCCGCTCCCGTTCAACCAGGGCGTCGGCGCCGAGTTGATCGCCGAGCGCTGGCGCTTCTCCCGCACGCAGCTCGACGAGTTCGCGCTGGCCAGCCACGAGAAGGCGGCCGCCGCGCAGGACGCGGGCGCGTTCGACCCGGAGTTGGCCCCGGTGGCGCTCGCCGACGGCGGGAAGTTCGCCGCCGACGAGGGCATCCGCCGGGAGACCTCGCTGGCCAAGCTCGGCGAGCTGGCCACCCCGTTCCGGGCCGACGGCGTGGTCACCGCCGGGTCCGCGTCCCAGATCTCCGACGGTGCCGCGGCGCTCGCCGTCACCACCAGCGAGTGGGCCAGCCGGCACGGGCTGCGCCCGCTGGCCCGGGTGCACACCGCCGTGGTCGCCGCCGACGACCCGGTCTCCATGCTCACCGCCCCCATCCCGGCCACCGCGAAGGCGCTGCGCCGCGCGGGGCTGGGCATCGAGGAGATCGGGGTGTACGAGGTGAACGAGGCGTTCGCCCCGGTGCCGCTGGCCTGGCTGGCGGAGACCGAGGCGGACCCGGAGCGGCTCAACCCGCGCGGCGGGGCGATCGCCCTCGGTCACCCGCTCGGCGCGTCCGGCGCCCGGATCATGACGACCATGCTCCAGCACATGCGGGACAACGGCATCCGCTACGGCCTGCAGACCATGTGCGAGGGTGGCGGCATGGCCAACGCCACCATCGTCGAGCTCCTCTGACCGGCCCCCACCCGGGCCCCGGTTGACCGGCCCGGAAAGGGCCTCGCCGCAGGGCCGGTCGACCCCTACTCTGCGGGACGTGACGATGACCCGCACCGATGCCAGCGACTGGTCGACCGACCCGCGGCGCGACGACGCGCTCGCCTGGGTCGGTGACGCGCTGGCCGCCCACGGTCACCGGGTGACCGGCCCGGTCGAGTCCCGGGTCCGGCCCTGGTCGCTGGTGTGGCAGGTGCCCACCGACGCCGGCCCGTTCTGGTTCAAGGCCAACAACCCCGGCACCCGGTACGAGGCCGCGCTGCTGGCCGAGCTGCCCCGGCTCTGCGCCGGGGCGGTGCTCGACCCGATCGCCGTGGACGTCGAGCGGGGCTGGTCGCTGCTGCCCGACGGGGGCCCGAGCCTGCGCGACACGCTGGCCGGGAAGCGGGACGTCACGCACTGGGCACAGGTGTTGCCCGCGTACGCGGAACTCCAGGTCGCGGTCGCCCCGCACGCGCGGCGACTGCTGGACCGGGGCGTGCCGGACCAGCGGCCGGAGCTGATGCCCGAGCTGTTCGACCGGCTGCTGGACGACGAGGAGGCGCTGCTCCTCGGCGAGCCGGACGGCCTCACCCCGGAGCTGCACCAGCGGCTGCGCGCGTACCGGCCGGAGTTCGCGGCGGTGTGCCGTCGACTGGCCGAGGTGGACGTGCCGGCCACCGTCCAGCACGACGACCTGCACGACGGGAACGTCTTCGTCGGCGACGACGGGTACCGCTTCTTCGACTGGGGGGACGCCTCGGTCGCCCACCCCTTCGGCACCCTGCTGGTCACCCTGCGCTCGGTGGCGTACGCCGGCGAACTGGCCCCGGGTGATCCGGCGCTGATCCGGCTGCGGGACGCGTACCTGGAGGCGTGGACCGACCGGCACGACCGGGCGACGCTGCGCGAGGTGGCGGGCCTGGCGATGCGGGTGGCCACGGTGAGCCGGTCGCTCTCCTGGCGGCGCGCGTTGCGGTCCACCGACCCGGCCCGCGCCGAGTACGCGTCGGCCGTCCCCGGCTGGCTCGGCGAGCTCTTCGCCGACCTGCCGGTCTGACCCTGGCCGGTGCCGCCCCGGCCGGCGGCGGTCCCGATGTCGGACACCGCGTGCGATTTGCACGGATGGAAGTTCCAGAAATTTGCTGTGACCCATGTCACGCTTGGTCAGCCGTCGTTGCACATTGCATGGACGTCTTCTCCCGAACGTTCCTTCCGGCCGCCGCCGAGACCGGTCTGGCGACCCAGACGGTCAGCCGGCACATGCCGATCTTCCGCCGGTGCGTGGGCTCCGGCGACGCCACCATCCTGGTCACCCGGTGCAGCCGCCCCGACCACCCGGTCGGCGGCGACTACCTGATGCTCCTCACCCACCGCCGCCTGGTGGTCACCCAGCAGACCCGGGTGCTGCACCGGCTGCGGCTCCACCTCAACACCGAGCTGCGCGAGCTGAGCAACGTCACCTGGAGCCCGGACCCGCGCCTGCACAGCGTCGAGCTGGCCGCCACGGCGATCGACGGGGCCCGCGAGCGGTTCCTCATCCGGACCCATCACCCGAAGCAGGTCTGGCAGCTCGACGCGCTGCTCAACCACGCCTTCCGTACCCGCCTGCGGACGCCCGCGGAGCGACTGGTCGCCACCATCGGCGAGCCGCCGCTCGCCGCCCGGCCGGCCGCGTTCCGCCCGGCGCCGGTGCGCTGACCGGGTCCTTACCGAACCCGAACGTTCCCCGGACGTCCCGGACGCCCGCCGGTCGGTAATCATGGGCCGGTGACCGCCGACACCGCGCAGCGTGGGCTCGTCCTCGTGGTGGAGGACGAGCCGGCCATCGCCGACCTGGTCCGGCTCTACCTGACCCGGGACGGGTTCGGCGTACATCTGGAACGGGACGGCGTCGGGGGCCTCGCCGCCGCGCGGCGGCTGCGCCCGGTGGCGTGCGTGCTGGACATCGCGCTGCCCGGCCTGGCCGGGACGGAGGTCTGCCGGCGGCTCCGCGAGGCCGGCGACTGGACCCCGGTCATCTTCCTCACCGCCCGGGACGACGAGGTCGACCGGATCGTCGGCCTGGAACTGGGCGCTGACGACTACGTGACCAAGCCGTTCAGCCCGCGCGAGCTGGTCGCCCGGGTCCGGGCGGTGCTGCGCCGATCGGCCGGGGCGCCGGCCGGGGCAGAGCAGCCCCGGGTGGTCGGCCCGGTCGTCCTCGACCCGGCCCGCCGGACGGTCACCGCCGCCGACGCCCCGGTCCAGCTCACCTCCACCGAGTTCGACCTGCTCGCCCACCTGATGGCCGGCCGGGCCGGGTGTTCACCCGGGAGGAACTGCTCGCCGGTGTCTGGGGGTACGCCGCGCACGCCGGCACCCGGACCGTGGACGTGCACGTGGCGCAGGTCCGCGCCAAACTGGGCCCGGCCAGCGTGATCCGCACCCACCGCGGCGTCGGGTACGCGGCCGATGCCTGACTCCCGCCGGCCCGCCGCCGACCCACCCGCAGCGACCGGTCGGCCCGCAGCCCGCCCCGGGCCGGGCCGACCGCACCAGCCGACCGTCGCCCTG
>NZ_JAEVHJ010000227.1:0-11051 GCF_016802855.1 Micromonospora sp. ATA51
GACATCGCCCTGCACACCCCACACCACAAGGTGAAGCAGATCCTGCAGGACAGGACCGATCGCCACCGGACCAGACTGCCGGTCCAGGACTCCAGCCCGACCAACCTCGGGCGGAGAGCGAACTATCCGAACCGCTCAGCAATGAGCAAGAAGTAGGAAGCAGAGCAATGGACGAAGCGCTGCCGGCTGCGACGGTCCGGACCCAGGTGACGGTGCCGCTGCGGTTCCCCGACGGGTACGTCACGGACGCCCGGGTCTTCTCGTTCGACGGGCTGGTGGACGGCCGGGAGCATCTCGCGTTCGGCCTCGGTGACTGGGCGGCGACCCTGGACGGGCAGGCCACCGGCGGTCCGCCGCCCCTGGTGCGGCCGCACAGCGAGTGCCTGACCGGGGACGTCTTCGGCAGCCAGCGCTGCGACTGCGGCCCGCAGTTGCGGGAGGCCGTCGAGCGCATCGCCGAGGCCGACGGCTTCCTGCTCTACCTGCGGCAGGAGGGGCGCGGCATCGGCCTGTACGCCAAGCTCGACGCGTACGCCCTGCAGGACGCCGGCCTGGACACCTACGAGGCGAACCTGGCGTTGGGCCGGGGCGCCGACGAGCGCGACTACCGGGTGGCCGCGCAGATGCTGGCCGCGCTGGGCGTGTCCCGGGTCGCCCTGCTCAGCAACAACCCGGACAAGGCCGACCAGCTCGACCGGTTCGGCGTGACGGTGGCCGAGCGGGTGCCGACGGGCGTGCACCTGTCCCCGGCCAACGCCGGCTACCTGGCGGCGAAGGTCCGCCGCGGCGACCACGCCCTCGACCTCCCGTTCGTGCCGTGACCGGCCGGCCGTACGTGCTGCTCAGCTGCGCGATGTCGATCGACGGGTACATCGACGACGCCTCGGCCGAGCGGTTGCTGCTGTCCAACGCCGACGACCTGGACCGGATCGACGCGGTCCGGGCGGGCTGCGACGCCATCCTGGTCGGCGCGGTCACCGTCCGCCGGGACGACCCGAGGCTGCTGGTGCGCTCCGACCGGCGCCGGGCCGAGCGGGTGGCCCGGGGCCTCCCGCCGTCCCCGGCGAAGGTCACGGTCACCGCCAGCGGGGACCTCGACCCGGCGGCCCGCTTCTTCACCATGGGCGAGGCGACGAAGCTGGTGTACTGCCCGAGCGGCGCGCTGGAGAAGACCCGGGAGCGGCTGGGCGGGGTGGCGACGGTGGTCGACGCCGGCGAGCCGGCCGGTCCCGGTACGCTGCTTGCCGACCTGGCCGCCCGGGGCGTACGCCGGCTGATGGTCGAGGGCGGCGGCACTGTGCACGCGCAGTTCCTCAGCGCCGGACTCGCCGACGAGCTGCACCTGGTGGTCGCGCCGTTCTTCGTCGGCGACGGCCGGGCGCCGCGCTTCGTCGGGGACGGCAGTTTCCCCTGGCACCCCGGACGGCGTGCCCGGGTGCTGGAGGTCCGCCAGATCGGCGACGTGGTGCTGACCCGGTACGCCCTCTCCGACCGCTGCCCCGAGGCCTGAGCTCCGGCTGCGGATGCCGCCCAATCGGGAACCGCTCACCAGGCACGGGGGTGGGTCGGACCCGAGCAGCTCGGCGCCGATGTGGACCGCCTCGGCGAGCGCCGGCAGGGGCTAGAGCACCTGGGCGAGGAAGCGGCGCAGCCGGGGGTGCTCGGGGGATTCGAAGATGGCGGCCGGCTCGCCGGCCTCGAGGACCACGCCGTGGTCCATGAAGGCCACCATGTCGGCGACCTCGCGGGCGAAGCCCATCTCGTGGGTCACCACTACCATGGTCATGCCGGCGGCGGAGAGGTCGGCCATCACCCCGAGCACCCCCTTCACCAGCTCCGGGTCGAGCGCCGAGGTCGCCTCGTCGAAGAGCATCACCTGCGGTTGCAGGGCCAGGGCGCGGGCGATGGCCACCCGCTGCTGCTGACCGCCGGAGAGGTGCGCGGGACGGGAGTCGGCCTTGGCGGCCAGCCCGACCAGGTCGAGCTGGGTCCGGGCCACCTGCATCGCCTCGTCCTCGGAGAGCTTCCTGATCTTTCGCAGGGCGAGGGTGATGTTGCGCAGCACGGTCATGTGCGGGAAGAGGTTGAACTGCTGGAACACCATGCCGACCCGCTGTCGCAGCGCGTCCGGGTCGTCGCGCAGCACGCTGCGGCCGTCGAGCAGGACGTCGCCGGAGTCCGGCTCGATAAGGCGGTTGATGGTGCGCAGCAGGGTGGACTTGCCGGAGCCGGACGGGCCGATCACGCAGGCCGTCGCGCCCCGGGCCACGTCCAGTTCGGCGCCGCGCAGCACCCTGTTCGCGCCGAAGGCGAGGTGCACGTCCCGGACGCCGAGGCTGACCGAGGTCGTGGTGCCGGTGGTGGTGGTCGTCATCGCTGGTCCTCTCGCTGCGGCGCGGCGGTCTCCGGGGGCAGGGCGACCTGGCCGGCCACGGCCAGCCCGCCGTCGTCGTCGGGGTCGACGGTGACCGCGCGACCCTGGCGCAGGCGCCGGTCGATCCAGTTGACCGCGTGGGTCAGCGGCACGGTCAATGCCAGGTAGAACAGGCCGGCCAGCAGCAGGGCGGACTGGTTGCCGGTGTTCGCCGCGTAGTCCTGCCCGATCCGAAACAGCTCCCGCTGGCTGGCCAGCAGGCCGAGGAAGTAGACCAGGCTGGAGTCCTTGATCAGGGCGATCAGCTGGTTCACCCAGGCCGGCAGCACCCGCCGGACGCCCTGCGGGACGATCACCAGGCGCATCGCCTCGCCCCAGGAGAAGCCGAGCGCCCGGGCCCCCTCCAGCTGCGCCGCCTCGACGCTCTGGATGCCGGCCCGGAAGATCTCACCGATGTACGCGGCGGCGATCAGCGACAGCGCCAGGATCCCCAGCGGGTAGGGGTTCGGGCCCCAGACCTCCATGCCCAGTGGCGCCAGGCCGACGCCGATGAGCAGGATGGTCGCGGCGGCGGGCAGGCCGCGGAAGATGTCGGTGTAGACCCGGGCCGGCCAGCGCAGCCAGCGGCTACGGGAGATGCCGGCGATCGCCAGCAGCATGCCCAGCAGCGAGCCGAGCAGGGCGGCGGAGACCGCCAGGATCAGCGTGTTGGGCAACCCGACGGTCAGCATGTCGGGTAGCGCCTCGCGCATGGAGTCCCAGTCGAAGAAGGTCTCCCACAGGGTGCTCAACGGATCCATCGGAATCTCCTACCGCCCCGCTCGCTCGTGTTCGCGTACGTCAGGAAGCGGCCGACGCCGACGGCGCCGCCGGGCCCGGGACGGCGACCGTGCCGCTGCCGGGCTTGAAGTCGGCCGGGATCGGGCGGCCCGGGTAGTACTGCGCCTGAAGCTTCGTCCAGGTGCCGTCGGCGATGACCTCGTCGAGGCCCTTGTTCAGCGCCTCGCGCAGCTTGTCGTTCCCCTTCGCCACCGCGTACGCGGTCGGGGCCGGGCTGAGCTGCTTGGTCGCCACCGTGATCTTGCCGTTGCTGTCCGCGGCCGACTTGTCACCGATCTCGGCGGGGGCGATCCAGGCGTCGGCGGTGCCGGCCTTGAGCTGGTTGATCGCGCCGTTGTAGTCGGGCACCCGCACCGGGTTCAGGTTCTTACCGGTGGCGTAGTCGTCCTGCACGGTGCCCTGCACGACCACCACCCGCTTGCCGGCGAGCTGGTCGAAGCCGGTGATCGGCGAGCCGGCCGGCACGTCGAGTCCGAAGTAGCCGAAGTCGTAGCCGTTGCCGAAGTCCACGGTCTTCTTCCGCGCCTCGGTGATGGTGATCGACGAGCTGCCCACGTCGAACTTGCGGTTGTTGACCTGCGACAGCAGCGCCGAGAAGTCGGTGCCGACGAACTCCACCTTCAGCCCCACCTTGGCGGCGACCGCGGTGAGCAGGTCGTTGTCGAAGCCGGTGAACTTGCCGTCCTTCAGGTACACGTTCGGCGGGGCGTCGGTGAGCGTGCCGGCCCGCAGCACGCCGGGCTGGAGCAGGCCGTACGGGTTGGCGGCCTTGCCGGTGGCGGCGTCGTCGCCGCAGGCGGTGAGGCCGGTCGCGGCGAGGACGGCGGCGGCACCGAGCGCGGCGACGCGGGTCAGGGCGGGAAGGAATCGCACAGGTGTCTCCTGGGTCGGATGGCGGCGTGGGCGCACGCCGCCGACGGCAGGCCCGGGGGCGGGCGAGCCGGAGTGGGTGGTTCGAGGAAAGGGGGGTGGTGGCGCTCAGCGCGCGTCGGCGCGGCGACAGGCGTCGCTGCACACCCGCATCAGGTCGACGTGCCGGCGCTTGACCAGTGCGAAGCCGGCCGGGTACGCGACATGGTCGGCGAGCGGGGCGCGAGAGTGAGCAGACATGGTTCCCTCGGGTCGGTGATGACCTGAGTACCAGGCCACGCTTGCACCGGCGTGCTGCCGGTGCCTGGTCTTCACCCGGGGCACCCCACCGCGGAGGAGGGTTGCCGGCCAGCGAGCCGGGGCTTGACGCTGGCGCTCATGACCTGCCGAGAAGGCTAGCAGCAGCGCCACCCCGGCCGTCCAGCCGTTATGACCACGCTCACGTCCACCCGTTACCCGGCCCAGCGGGCGCGTCCCTACCGGCTCAGGGTCGGTGCGCCGACGTGGGGGTGGGGGTGGCCGCCCGCAGCGTGGCCACCCGTCGGAGCCCGTCGGGGTGGGCGGGCACGATCGGCGCGTCCCGTCCGGTGCCGTGCCGCCCGCCGCCGGTCGGGGAGGACGTCTTCTGCTCGTGGTAGTCCTGCTCCACGTTGACCGTCCAGACGTCGTGCCCGGCGCCGTGGGCGATGTTCTCGGCGGTCAGCATCGCCGTCAGCATCGAGTGGTCCTGGTTGTTGTAGCGGTGCATGCCGTTGCGCCCGACCGGGTGCACGTTCGGCACCTCGCGGGCCAGCCAGTCCCGGATCACGTCCACGTTGTGCTGGTACCGCTCGTCGTACACCGGGTAGGCCTTCGGCATCCGGACGACGTGGCCGGCCTCCACGCAGCCGGGCCGGACCAGGCCGAGCCGCTCCAGCTCCGCGGTGGCGAGGGCGACCAGATCCTCGTCGGGGGTACGCCACATCTCGTCGTCCTCGAAGACGAAGTACTCCAGCCCCAGGCAGGTGCGCCCGTCCTTGACCAGGTACGGCGACCAGCAGCCGAAGTTCTGGATCCGTCCCACCTTCGCCGCCGGGTCGTGCACGTAGATCCAGTTGTCCGGGAACGAGAACTCCTCGGGCACGACCAGCGCGACGGTCAGGAAGTCCCGGTAGCGCAGGTCGTCGGCCGCGGCGCGCACCTCGGGCGGGGCGGCCGGGCACAGCGCGTGGACCAGCGCGGAGATCGGCATGGACGAGATCACATGGTCGGCCGGCTCGGTCCGTTCCCCGGCCGCGTCGGCCACCGTCACGCCGGTGGCGCGCCGCGCCGCCGGGTCGCGGTGCACGGCCGTCACCGGGGTTCCGGTACGCACCGAGCCGCCCCGCTTCTCCACCTGCTCGGTGCAGCGCTCCCACATCATCCCGGGCCCGAACTTCGGGTACTGGAACTCCTCGATCAGGCTGGTCACGTCCTTGCGGTTGCGCCTCGGTAGCAGGGCGTTGAGCACCGCCTTGGACAACGACAGGTTCTTGATCCGCTGCGCGGCCCAGTCGGCCTGCAACTGGTCGGCCGGCATCCCCCAGACCTTCTCGGTGTACGTCTTGAAGAACTTCGAGTAGAGCCGCCAGCCGAACCGGGCCGACACCCAGCCCTCGAAGTGCGACTGGTCCTTCGGTGGCCGCAGCCGGGCCCGCCCGTACGAGCCGACGCAGCGCAACGCCTCGACGATGCCCAGGTTGCGCAGCGCGTTGGCGGCGTTGAGCGGGTAGTCGTAGAGCGCGCCCCGGTAGTAGATCCGGCTCATCCTCGGCCGGAGCAGGAAGTCCTCGTCGGGCAGGATCTCGTGCCAGAAGTCCTCGACCCGGGACACCTTGGTGAAGAACCGGTGCCCGCCGATGTCGAAACGCCAGCCGTCCCGCTCCACGGTGCGGCTGATCCCGCCGACCACGTCGTCGGCCTCGAAGACCCGGACCGGCTCGCCGTGCCGGAGCAGCTCGTACGCCGCGGTCAGCCCCGCCGGTCCGGCGCCGATCACGACGGTGCCGTTCTTCTCGCCCATGCTGTCCGAGCCCTCCGCCGCCGTCCGGTCAGTTGCGGCAGCGCGGTTACCCGGCCTGCCCCCGATTTCACCTTCCGGTGCGGCGCGAATCTCGCCGGTCCCCGGCCAGCCAGCCGCCCCGCGGCCCGCCGCGCCAGACGATCACTGCCGGGCAGGTGTCAACGGCCGTGAAACGGGGATGCCGGGCGACGGTTCGCGGCCCCGGGCGGTCGCGGGCGGGGGCGACGCGTGGGGGACGGATGGTGGACGGGCGGCGGGCCGGCGCGGCCGACGCGCCCGCCATGGACCGGCCGGAAGCGGAGGGCCGGCTGCGTCGCACCGGCCGGAGGTTGTCCGGGCTCGCCGCCCGGGTGCCCGCCCCGTGGGGGTTCGTGCTGGCGGTCTTCGTCGGTTCGAAGGTCGTGCTCAGCCTGGTCGGCGTGATCGCGTTGAGCGCCTGGGACGGCGTGCCCGGCGCGCCGCCCGCCGACGAGGTGATGATGCGCGTCCAGCAGGACGCCGTCTCGCCGTACCGGTGGATCTCGCTCTGGTTCGCCTGGGACTCGTTCCTCTACGACCACCTGGCCCAGCTCCCGCTCGACCGGCCCTGGCGGGACTTCGGCTTCCCGCTGCTGTATCCGTTCCTGGCCCGCCCGCTCGCGCCGCTGCTGGGTGGGCACACCGCGTGGGCCCTGCTGCTGGTCAGCAACCTCGCCCTGATCTTCCAGCTCTACTACGCCCACCAGCTCGGCGCCCGCCTGCTCGGGTCCGGCTCGGCGGGCGGACCGGCGGATGGCGCGGCGGGCGGCGACGACCCGGCGGCGGGTCGGCGCTTCGTCCGCTACCTGCTGCTCCTGCCGACCGCCTTCCTGTTCCAGGCGGCGCTGACCGAGTCGCTCTTCCTCTGCCTCGCGCTGGCCGCCTTCTGGTACGCCGAGCGGCGCCGCTGGCTGCTGGTGGGGATCGTCGGCTACCTCCTGGCGCTGAGCCGCTCGGTCGGCTTCCTGGTGGTGGTTCCCCTCGCGCTGGTCCTGCTGCGCCAGCACGGATACCGGCTGGACCCCCGCACGCTGGGGCGGTACCTGCGGCGGGGCTGGCCGCTGCTGCTCGTACCGGCCGGCTGGCTGACCTTCATGGCGTTCTGCCGCTGGCAGTCCGGCGATTGGTACGCGTACAAGCACGCCCAGGAGAAGGGCTGGGGGATCAGCGTGCAGAACCCGTTCCGGGTGGCCTACGCGGCGCTGACCGGGGACAACAGCGCCGACGCCCTGCGGGTCTGGTGCGCCGTGGCCGTCCTGGTGGTCGTCGTGGCCGGGCTGCGCTGGGCCGAGCTGCCGTACCTGGTCTACACGGCGATCGTGGTGCTGGTGCCGCTGTCGATGGGCCCGCCGGTGCACAAGAGCCTGCTGCGCTACCTGCTCGCCGCGTTCCCGGTCGGCCTGGTGCTGGCCCGGTGGGCCCGCCGGGCCACCCTCGACACCTGGCTGACCGCCGCGCTGGCGCTGCTCCAGGGAGCGCTCTTCGTGGTCTGGCTGACCTACTGGACGCACTTCATCATCTGAACCCGGCCTTGCTATGCAACGAGTTGCATAGCAAGATGCTGGCATGTCGCTGGAGCACGCCATCCTGGTCTCGCTGCTGGAGCAGCCCGCCTCCGGGTACGAGCTGGCCCGCCGCTTCGACCGCTCGATCGGCCGCTTCTGGACCGCCACCCACCAGCAGATCTACCGGGTGCTCAAGCGGATGGCGGCGGACGACTGGATCGCGGGCGAGGAGGTCGGCCAGGAAGGACTGCCCGACAAGAAGGTCTGGTCGGCCACGCCGGCCGGCCGGGCCGCGCTGGTCACCTGGCTGCGCGCCCCGGTACAACCCGAGGCGGTCCGGCACGAGCTGGCCGTCAAGATCCGCGGCGCCGCGTTCGACGACCCCGCCGGCCGCGCCGCGCTGGCCACCGAGGTCGAGCGGTACCGCGCCGACCACGAGGCCACCCTCGCCGGCTACCTGGCCGGCGAGCGCCGCGACTTCCCGGACCCCGACGCGCTGGACGCCCGCGAGTCGCTCCAGCACGTCGTGCTGCGCGGCGGCATCGCGTACGAGCGGATGGTGCTGGCCTGGCTCGACGACGTCCTGGCCACCCTCCGCGACCTCGACCCCCCGACCAGGAAGGCGACCCCGTGACCGACCCGCTGCTGCTCAACCCGCACAGCTACGACCCCACCCACCTCGACGAGCCCTCCCGCCGGCTGCTGCGGGCCACCGTCGACTGGTTCGAGTCTCGCGGCAAGCGGGCGCTCGTGGACGGCTACAACCGGCGCGACTGGTACGGCGACTTCCTCGACTTCGCCGCCAAGGAGGGGCTCTTCGCCACCTTCCTCACCCCGGCGGCGGACGGCGACGGCCACCCGGACAAGCGCTGGGACACCGCGCGCAACGCGGCGCTGAGCGAGATCCTCGGCTTCTACGGGCTCGGCTACTGGTACACCTGGCAGGTCACGGTCCTCGGCCTCGGCCCGGTCTGGCAGAGCGGCAACGCCGCCGCCCGGGCCCGTGCGGCCCAACTGCTCGACGAGGGCCACGTGATGGCCTTCGGGCTCTCCGAGCGCCCGCACGGCGCCGACATCTACTCCACCGACATGGTGCTCACCCCCGACGGCGCGGGCGGCTTCCGGGCCACCGGCGGCAAGTACTACATCGGCAACGGCAACGTCGCCGGGCTGGTCTCCGTCTTCGGCCGCCGGGCCGACGTCGAGGGTCCCGACGGGTACGTCTTCTTCGCCGCCGACAGCCGGCCCCCCGCGTACCGGCTGGTCCGCAACGTGGTGAACGCGCAGATGTACGTCAGCGAGTTCCGGCTGGACGACTACCCGGTCCGCGCCGAGGACCTGCTGCACACCGGCCGGGCCGCCTTCGACGCCGCGCTGAACACCGTCAACGTCGGCAAGTTCAACCTCTGCACCGCCTCCATCGGCATCTGCGAGCACGCCATGTACGAGGCGGTCACCCACGCCCACAACCGGGTCCTGTACGGCCGCCCGGTGACCGACTTCCCGCACGTCCGCCGCGAGCTGACCGACGCGTACGCCCGCCTGGTCGCGATGAAGCTGTTCAGCGACCGGGCGGTCGACTACTTCCGCTCGGCCGGCCCCGACGACCGGCGCTACCTGCTGTTCAACCCGATGACCAAGATGAAGGTCACCACCGAGGGCGAGAAGGTCATCGACCTGCTCTGGGACGTGATCGCCGCGAAGGGCTTCGAGGCGGACACCTACTTCGACAAGGCCGCCAGGGACATCCGGGGCCTGCCGAAGCTGGAGGGGACGGTGCACGTCAACCTGGCGCTGATCCTCAAGTTCATGGCGAACTACCTGTTCCAGCCGGCGGAGTTTCCCCCGGTGCCCACCCGGCACGACCCGACGGACGACGAGTTCCTGTTCCGGCAGGGCCCGGCCCGCGGCCTCGGCGCGATCCGCTTCCACGACTGGCGCGCCGCGTACGACGCGCACGCCGCGGTGCCGAACGTGGCCCGGTTCCGGGAGCAGGCCGACGGGCTCTGCGCGTTGCTCGCCGCGCACGCCCCGGACGAGGCACAGCAGCGGGACCTGGACTTCCTGCTCGCCCTCGGCCAGCTCTTCGCCCTGGTCGTCTACGGCCACCTCATCCTGGAGCAGGCGGAGCTGACCGGGCTGGACGGCGACGTGCTGGACGAGATCTTCGACCTGCTGGTCCGCGACTTCTCCGCCCACGCCACCGAGCTGCACGGCAAGGCGGCCACCACGGAGGAGCAGGCCGCCTGGGCGCTGGCCCACGTCCGACGCCCGGTGCGCGACGCTGAGCGCACCGCCCGGGTCTGGCGGCGGGTGGCCGCCTCGCCGGGACGTACGAGATGCGGCCCTGACGGCACGCCCGCGCCCGCCGGCTCGGGCGATCCCGGCGTCGCTCGATGGTCGCGTCGCTCGTGGTGGGCCCGGTTCCCGGAGCCGGCCGGACAAGGCACCCACCTGCGCTACGAACCTGATGACGCAGATGAATCACCGGCATCCGCCGGCCCTCAGCCGATCCCGCTACGTCATCAGGTCGTCGGCAGTGACCAGGAACAGCCCTGCCTGCCCGCCCAGCCCGCCCGGCCGCTGTGCGGGCGCTCGGGCTGTTAGGTTGCTGCCGTGTTCGCGATCGCCCTGACCCCTGACGCCGAGCTGCGTCCGCTCGACCCCTGGCGGGCCGAGGAGTTCCTGGCCAACCTCGACCGGTGCCGGAAGCACATCGCCCCGTGGGTGTCGCCGTCCTTCGTCGCCACCGACCCTGCGTCCGCGCGCCGGGTGCTGCAGAACTACGCCGACCGGTGGGCGCGGGACGGCGGCGGCATCTGGGGCATCTGGCTCGACGGCACGCTGGTCGGCGGTGTGCTCTTCGTGTCCTTCGACGTGACGACCGGGGTCTGCGAGGCCGGCTGCTGGCTGGAGCCGGGCGCGGAGGGCCGCGGCCTGGCCACGCTCGCCGCCCGCCGGATCATCGACTGGGCGATCCGGGAGCGCGGCATCCACCGGGTGGAGTGGCACACCAACGCGGCCAACGCCCCCAGCATCGCCGTCGCCCGCCGCCTCGGGATGCGCCGCGACGATACGCTCCGCCAGGTCCTCCCCGGTCCCGGCGGGCGGATCGACCTGGAGATCTGGTCGGTGCTGGCTCCAGAGTGGACGGCCTGACCCACGCCGCCTCCCGGCCCCCGGCCGCGCTCGACCGAGGTTTTGTCGTACCCGGACGTCAACATGCGTCCATGGCTGCCCCCGCCCTGGCCCACCGGACCGACCCGCCGCGCGCCCTGCCGCTGCGAGAGGTCCGCACCCGGCTCACCCAACTCGTCGCCCTGGCCGAGCTGACCGACACGGTCACCGTGGTCACCCGCGACGGTGATCCCCGGCCGGTCGCGGCGATCGTGCCCGCCTCCGC
>NZ_JAEVHJ010000228.1:0-10983 GCF_016802855.1 Micromonospora sp. ATA51
CCAGGTTCATCAGGACCCGGCTCAGCGTCGACTTGCCGCAGCCCGACTCGCCCACCACGCCCAGCGTCTCGCCGGCCTTCAGGTCGAAGGAGACGCCGTGTCCCCGGCGGCATCGAGCCGAAGGGGGGCCGGTCCCAGAGCCGGCGCACGCCCGATGAAGTACGCGGCCTGCTGTCGGCCTACCACCGCGGTGTGCAGCGGGGTCGGACGGCCGGCGCGGACCTGAACAGCACCTCGATCAAGGAGACGAACCGATGAACAGGCCAGCGGCCATGCAGGACATGGGTTGGCTGCTCACCAACTTCGCCGACAGCGTGGCGGGCATCGCCCACGTGGTGGCGGTGTCCGCGGACGGGCTGCTGCTCGCCTCCTCCCGGGATCTGCCCGGGGACCGGGCGGACCAGCTCGCCGCGATCACCTCCGGCGTGGTGAGCCTGACCGAGGGCGCGGCGCGGATGTTCAGCGCGGGCGGCGTGCTCCAGACCGTGATCGAGATGGACAGCGGATACCTGTTCCTGATGTCGATCAGTGACGGCTCGTCGATGGCGGTGCTCGCGGCGCGCAGCTGCGACGTCGGGCAGGTGGGCTACGAGATGGCGCTGCTGGTGGAGCGGGTGGGTGCGGCCCTGGTGCCGCTGCCCCGGGACGCCGTGCGGTCCTGACCGGAACCCGCGTGACCAGGTGATCCGGAGCCGACCCGGCTCCGTACGGAGGGAGGTGATGGCGATATGGAACCACGGCGGGACCCGCGCGGCGCGCTGGTGCGGCCGTACGCGGTCACCCGGGGCCGTACCGAGCCGCTGCAGAACATCGCCCTGGAGGCGGTGCTGTCCTGCACTGCCACCCAGGTGGCCGAGGCGCGGTTCGCCGGGCACGACAAGTACCGCATCGCGTCGGTCTGCGAGGGCCGGGCGCAGTCACTGGCGGAGATCGCCGCGTACACCCGGATGCCGCTGGGTGTCGCCCGGGTGCTGGTCGCCGACCTGGTGGCCGAGGGCCTGCTGACGCTACACACCGCCGCTCCCGCCGAGGGATTCGAGGAGCGGATGAACCTGCTTGGAAGGGTGCTAAGTGGACTTCGCGAACTATGACCCCGCCGGGGCGCGCCGCAGCCGGGAGATCATCTCCGCGAAGATCGTGGTCGCGGGTGGCTTCGGCGTGGGCAAGACGACCCTGGTCGGAGCGATCTCCGAGATCACTCCGCTGACCACCGAGGCGTTGATGACGGCCGCCGGGGTGGGCATCGACGATCCGTCGAAGGTGCCCGGCAAGGAGACCACCACGGTCGCCATGGACTTCGGCCGGATCACCATGGCCGAGGACCTGATCCTCTACCTCTTCGGCACGCCGGGCCAGACCCGCTTCTGGTTCATGTGGGACGAGATCATCCGGGGGGCGGTGGGTGCGGCGGTGCTCGTCGACACCCGGCGGATCACCGACGCCTTCGCCCCGCTGGACTACTTCGAGAACCGCAATCTGCCGTACGTGGTGGCGCTGAACCGGTTCGACGGCGCGCCGCAGTACGAGGTGGAGGAGGTCCGCGAGGCGCTGGCCATCCCGCCGGACGTGCCGCTGGTGATGTGCGACGCGCGGCAGCGGGAGTCGGTCAAGCAGGTGCTGGTGACGGTCGTCGAGCACGCCATGCTCCGCCTCCAGGCCGAGCACGGCCGCGGCTTCCCGACTCCAGTGGGCTGAGTCCCCCCGGGTGTCCCGGCTCAGTCGACCCGGAGCCGGTAGCCGCGCTTGACGACGGTCTGCACCACGCGCGGGGCGCGCAGGCCGGCCCGCAGCCGGGCCACGGCCATCTCCACCGCGTGCTCGTCGGCGCCCCGGGGGAGCGCCCGCAGCAGGGCGGCCCGCGGCAGCACCCGGCCCGGGGTCCGGGCCAGCGCCCGCAGCACCGCCATCGGGGCCGGGGCCAGCGGGCGCAGTTCCCCGTCGACCACGGCCGCGTGCCCGCGCAGGGTGAGCAGGTGACCGGCGGCCTTCACGGTGACCGTCCGGCGCGGCAGCTCGTCGACGATCGTGCGGACCAGCGCGCCGAGCCGGGCCCGGCTCGGCGCGCTCACCGGCACCCCCCGCCGGACCAGCGGCTCCGCGGTGACCGCGCCGACGCAGCCGGCCAGCACGTCACCGCGGAGCGCCTCCAGCACCGTCTCGGTCCGGTCCCCGGCGGCCCGCAGCAGGGCCTCCGCCGCCGGGGCCGAGGTGAACGT
Organism: Micromonospora sp. ATA51; assembly: GCF_016802855.1. NCBI lineage: Bacteria > Bacillati > Actinomycetota > Actinomycetes > Micromonosporales > Micromonosporaceae > Micromonospora > Micromonospora sp. ATA51. Next base: position 2,217 of record NZ_JAEVHJ010000228.1, read on the forward strand.
GACCGCGTCCACCAGCCGGTTGGCGACCAGGTCGATCAGCCGGTGCAGCGGCGCCGGGTCGGTCGGCGCGGCCCACCGGTAGACCGGCACCTCGATCACCGTGGCCCCGGCATCCTCCAGCGCGGCGGTGCACTCCGGCTGCCGGTCGCCGTGCAGCTGCATGGCGATGACCTGCCCGGCCACGCCGCGCCGGCGCAGGTGCTCCACCACCTCCTCGCAGCTCTCCGAGGCCGGCGACCACTGGTCGTGCAGGCCGGCGGCCCGGATCGCGCCGCGCGCCTTGGGCCCGCGGGCCACCACGTACGACTCGGCGAGCACCGAGCGCAGCGGTTCGGCCAGCCCCCAGCCCTCGGCCGCCTCCAGCCAGCCGCGCATCCCGATGCCGGTGTTCGCCATCAGGATGTCCGGCGGCCGGTCGAGGCAGGCCCGGGTGGCCTCGCGCAGGTCGGTGTCGTCGGCCAGCGGCACGATCCGCAGTGCCGGGGCGAGCACCACCCGGGCGCCCCGCCGCTGGAGCAGCGCGGCCAACTCGTCCCGCCGCCGGTCCGCGGTGACCCCGATCGTGAAGCCGGCCAGTTCGTCGGCCATCACTCCTCCTGTCGCAACCGCACCTCGACCATCCCGTCCCGGCAGCGCGCCCGGTGCCGCCGCAGCGTCACCTCCGGCAGGTCCAGGCAACGCCCGGTCCGCAGGTCGTAGACCTGCTTGTGCAGCGGGGAGGCGAGCGTCGGCACGCCGCCGCGGCTGCCCACGATGCCCCGGGACATCACGTACGCGCCGCCGACCGGGTCGAGGTTGTCGACCGCGTACAGTTCGCCGCCGGTGCGGAAGAGCGCCACCTGCACGCCGTCGACCAGCGCGGCGACACCCCGGTCGGGGTCCAGCCGGTCGAGCGGGCAGACCGCCGTCCAGTCCAGCGTGCTCGTCGGGTTCATCGGCGTACCTCCGGAAGGCCGAGCGCGACCGGCTGGCGGCGGCGGTCCGCGCCGGCCGCCGGCGGGGCCCCGCGCGCCGGTACGGGTTGGCCGCGTTCCACGGCGAAGGTGATGGACGGGTCGGGCACGTCCGGGGCGTTGACGAAGGAGGTGAACCGGCGCAGCCGGTCCGGGTCGTCGAGGACGTCCCGCCACTCGTCGGAGTAGGACGCCACGTGCCGGGCCATCGCCGCGTCGAGGTCGGCGCAGAGCCCGAGGGAGTCGTCCACGATGACCGCGCGCAGGTGGTCGAGGCCGCCCTCCATCGCCTCGATCCAGGCTGCGGTGCGTTGCAGCCGGTCGGCGGTGCGGATGTAATACATCAGGAATCTATCGATCAGCGGAATCAGCGCTTCTGTGGATAGGTCAGTGGCGAAGAGGTCGGCGTGCCGGGGCCGGAAGCCGCCGTTGCCGCCGACGTAGAGGTTCCAGCCGGTCTCGGTGGCGATGATCCCGAAGTCCTTGCTGCGCGCCTCGGCGCACTCCCGGGCGCAGCCGGAGACCGCCGACTTGATCTTGTGCGGGGCACGCAGGCCCCGGTAGCGCAGCTCCAGGGCGATGGCCAGCCCGACCGAGTCCTGCACCCCGTACCGGCACCAGGTCTCGCCGACGCAGGACTTCACCGTGCGCAGCGCCTTGCCGTACGCGTGGCCGGACTCGAAGCCGGCGTCGACCAGCCGGCGCCAGATCTGCGGCAGCTGGTCGACCCGGGCCCCGAACAGGTCGATCCGCTGACCACCGGTGATCTTCGTGTAGAGCCCGAAGTCCCGGGCCACCTCGCCGATCACGATGAGCTTCTCCGGGGTGATCTCGCCGCCGGGGATCCGGGGCACCACCGAGTAGCTGCCGTCGCGTTGCAGGTTGGCCAGGAAGTGGTCGTTGGTGTCCTGCAACGACGCCTGCTCGCCGTCGAGCACGTGCCCGGTGCCCAACGAGGCGAGGATCGAGGCCACCACCGGCTTGCAGATGTCGCAGCCGCGCCCCCGCCCGTGCTCGGCGATGAGCTGCGAGAAGGTGCGGATGCCCCGCACCTGGACGATCTCGAACAGCTCCTGCCGGCTGGCGTCGAAGTGCTCGCAGAGGGCCGTCGACTGCTGCACCCCGGCCGCGTCGAGGAGCTGCTTCAGCATCGGTACGCAGGAGCCGCAGCTCGTGCCGGCCCGGGTGCACGCCTTCAGCGCGGGCACGTCCGCGCAGCCGTCGGCGATCGCCGCGTCGATCTGCTCGCGGGTCACCGCGTTGCAGGAGCAGACCTGCGCCGCGCCGGGCAGCGCGGCCACCCCGCCGCCGGTCTCGCCGGCCGGGGCCAGCAGCGCCAGCGGGGGAGCGGGCAGCGGCCCGCCGACGCTGGCCCGCAGCGTCGGGTAGGCGGTCGCGTCCCCGACCAGCACGCCGCCGAGCAGCGTCCGCGCGTCGTCGGAGAGGACCAGCTTCGCGTACGACCGGGTGGCCGGGTCGGTGAAGGTGACGTCGAGGCAGCCCGGGGTGGTGCCGTGCGCGTCGCCGAACGACGCCACGTCCACGCCCAGCAGCTTGAGCTTGGTGGCGGTGTCCGCCCCGGGGAAGGTGGCCGCCCCGCCCAGCAGCCGGTCGGCGACCACCTCCGCCGTCGCGTACCCGGGGGCGACCAGGCCGTGGCAGGTGCCGTCCACGGCGGCGCACTCGCCCACCGCCCAGATCCACTCGTCCTCCGTCCGGCACGTCGCGTCGACCAGCACCCCGCCGCGCGGGCCGACCGCCAGCCCGGCCGTCCGGGCCAGCTCGTCGCGGGGCCGGATGCCGGCGGCGACGACGACCAGGTCGGCGTCGACCGTGCCGCCGTCGGAGAGCTCCAGCGCCGCGACCGCGCCGTCCGGGCCGGGGCGGAGCGCGGTGGTGGCCACCCCGAGATGGGTGGTGACGCCCAGCTCCTCGACGTAGCGGCGGAGCATCGCGCCGCCCGCCTCGTCCACCTGGACCGGCATCAGCCGGGGCGCGAACTCGACGACGCTGGTCGCCAGGCCGAGCAGCCGCAGCGCGTTCGCCGCCTCCAGGCCGAGCAGGCCGCCGCCGATCACCGCGCCGGTCCGCCGCCCCGCGGCGTGCGCCCGGATCGCCGCCAGGTCGTCCAGCGTCCGGTAGACGAAGACCCCCGGCAGGTCCGTGCCGTCGACCGGCGGCACGAAGGCGGACGACCCGGTGGCCAGCACCAGCGCGTCGTACGGATGCTCGCCGGCCGCCGTGGTCACCACCCGCCGCGCCCGGTCGACCCCGGTGGCCGGCTCGCCGAGGCGCAGCGTCACGCCGTCGTCGGGGGTGTGCAGGTTCAACTCCTCGGCGCTCACCCCGTCGAAGAAGGCCGAGAGCCGCACCCGGTCGTACGCGGGCCGAGGCTCCTCGGCGAGCACCGTCACCCGCCAGCGCCGGTCGTGGTCCCGGGCGCGCAGCGCCTCGACGAAGCGCTGCCCCACCATGCCGTTGCCGATGACGACCAGATCGCCGCCACTCATCGCGTCACCTCCATCGCCTCGCGGTCCCATCCCGTCACCTCCGCCGGTTCGGCGCCGGCGAGCCAGTCGACGATGCCGGCGAGGGCGTCCCGGCAGCCGCCGCAGCCGGTGCCGGCCCGGGTCGCCCCGGACAGCGCGTCGACCGTCCGGGCACCGGACCGCCAGCAGGCCACCAGCGCCCCCTTGCTGACGTCGTTGCACTGGCAGACCGTGGCCACGTCCGGCATCAGCGCGGGGGACGCGGCGGGCGCGGCCGGCACCGCGCCGAAGGCCCGGCCGAGCAGCAGCGACCGGCGGTCCGCCGGCACCGGGGCGCCCCGGTCGAACAGCTGCACCACGGTGCCGACCGCCGGGTTGTCGCCGAGCAGGATCGCCCCGGTCAGCCGCTCGTCGCGGATCCGCAGCCGGGCGTACGTCCCCCGGGCCGGGTCGGCGAAGGTCAGTTCCTCCACCGGCTCGCCGGTCCCCGGGCCGTCGGTGGCGTCGCCCATCGCGGCCAGGTCGATGCCGGCGGCCTTGAGCCGGGTCACCACCGGCCGGGGCCGGTAGCGGGCCAGCGGGTCGTCCCCGGCCAGCACCTGCGCCACCACCCGGGCCTGCGCCCAGGCCGGGGCGACCAGTCCGGTCAGCGCGCCGTCGTGCTGGGCGCAGTCGCCGATCGCCGAGATCCGCCGGTCGCTGGTCCGCATCCGGTCGTCCACCACCACGCCGCGCTCGACGGTCAGTCCGGCCGCGGCGGCGAGGGCGGTGTCGGGGCGTACCCCGCAGGAGAGGACCAGCAGGTCGGCGGTGAGGGACCGGCCGTCGGCGAGGTCGAGGCGGACTCCGTCGGCGTCCGCGGCCACCCCGGTCGCCGACACCGCCAGCACGGTGCGCACGCCGAGTCCGGCGAGGGTGCCGACGAGCACCGCGCCGGCGGTCGGGTCGAGCTGCCGTTCCATCAGGTGGCCCATGGGGTGCACCACCGTCACGTCCAGCCCCCGGGCGGTGAGCCCGCGGGCCGCCTCCAGCCCGAGCAGGCCGCCGCCGAGCACCAGGGCGCTCCGGGCGCCCTCGGCGGCGGCGAGGATGCGCCGGCAGTCGTCCAGCGTGCGGAACGGCACCACCCGCTCGGGCAGCGGGTCGAGGCCGGGCAGCGGCGGCACCAGGGCCCGGCTGCCGGTGGCGAGGACCAGGTGGTCGTAGCCGTACCGGTCGCCGTCGTCGGTGTGCACCTCGCGGGCGGCCCGGTCGATCGCGGTGACCGCCACTCCGGTCCGCACGTCCACGCCCTGCCCGGCGACCTCGGCCAGCTCCACCTCCGGCTCGGCGATCTTCCCGGCCAGCAGGGTGGAGAGCATGATCCGGTTGTACGCCCGGTGCGGCTCCGCCCCGAGCACGGTGACCTTGTGGTCCCCGCCCCGGGCGTGCACCTCGGCGGCGAGCCGGGACCCGGCCATCCCGTACCCGACGACGACCACCCGCTGACTCACGACTCGACCCTTTCGACGCGGACGGCGCAGATCTTGAATTCGGGCATCCCGGAGACCGGATCGACCGCGTCGTTGGTGACCGAGTTGGCGCGGGCGGCGCCGGCCCAGTGGAACGGCGCGAAGACGGTGTCCGGCCGGATCGTGGGGCTGACCCGGGCGGGGGCGCGCAGCTCGCCCCGGCGGGAGACGACCCGCACCTCCTCGCCGTCGGTGACGCCGAGCCGGGCGGCCAGGTCCGGGTGCAGCTCGACGAAGGCGCCGGGTGCGGCCCGGCGCAGCGCGGCGACCCGCCGGGTCTGGGTGCCGGACTGGTACTGGGCCAGCACCCGCCCGGTGGTGAAGTGCAGCGGGTAGTCGGCGCAGACCTCCTCGGCGGCCGGCCGGTGGGTCACCGGGTGGAACCGGGCCCGCCCGTCCGGGGTGGGGAACCGGTCGGCGAAGAGCCGGGGGGTGTCCGGGCCGTCCGGGTCGGGGCAGGGCCAGAAGACGCCGCTCGCGGCGTCGATCCGGTCCCAGGTCACGCCGGCGTAGTCCGCCGGCCCGCCGGCCGAGGCCCGCCGCAGCTCGGTGAAGACCGTCCGCGGGTCGGTCGGGAAGTCGACCGGTGCGTCGAGCCGGGTGGCGAGGCCGGCGAGGACCGCCAGGTCGGTGCGGACGCCGGGGGGCGGTTCGCGCAGCGCGCGGCGGCGGAGCACCCGGCCCTCCAGGTTGGTCATCGTGCCGTCCTCCTCGGCCCACTGCGCGACCGGCAGCACCACGTCGGCCAGGGCGGCCGTCTCCGAGCGCAGGAAGTCGGCGACGACCAGCAGGTCCAGGTCGCGCAGCCGGGACTCGATCCGGGCCGCCCGGGGCGCCGACACCACCGGGTTGGAGCCGAAGACCAGCAGCGCCCTGGGGCCGTCGGCCGTGCCGAGCGAGTCCAGCAGCCGGTACGCCGGCACCCCCGGCCCGGGCAGGTCGTCGGCCGGTACGCCCCAGACCCCCGCCACGTGCGCCCGGGCCGCCGGGTCGTCGATCTTCCGGTAGCCGGGGAGCTGGTCGGCCTTCTGCCCGTGCTCGCGGCCGCCCTGGCCGTTGCCCTGCCCGGTGAGGCAGCCGTACCCGGAGCCGGGGCGGCCGGGCAGGCCGAGGGCGAGCGCCAGGTTGACGAAGGCGGTGACGGTGTCGACGCCCTTGGCGTGCTGCTCGGCGCCCCGGGCGGTGAGGATGATCGCGCTGCCGGCGGTGGCGAGCGCCCGGGCGGTCGCCTCCAGGTCGGCCACCGGCACCCCGGAGAGCCGTTCCACCTCCGCCGGCCAGTAGCCGGCCACCGTGCGGCGGACGGCGTCGAAGCCGGTGGTGCGGGTGGCCAGGTACTCGCGGTCGAGCCAGCCCTCGGTGAGCGCGATGTGCAGCAGCGCGTTGGCGACCGCCAGGTCGGTGCCGGGGAGCGGTTGCAGGTGCAGGTCGGCCTGGCGGGCGGTCGCGGTCACCCGGGGGTCGATCACGATCAGCCGCCCGCCGCGTTGCCGCTGGTCGGTGAGGTGGCGCAGCAGCGGCGGCATGGTCTCCGCCGGGTTGGCGCCGACCAGCAGCAGGGTCTCCGCCCGGGCGAGGTCTTCGAGGGGGAAGGGGAGTCCCCGGTCGACGCCGAACGCCCGGATGCCGGCGGCCGCCGCGGAGGACATGCACCAGCGGCCGTTGTAGTCGATGTGCCGGGTCCGCAGCGCCACCCGGGCGAACTTGCCGAGCGCGTACGCCTTCTCGTTGGTCAGCCCGCCGCCGCCGAAGACCGCGACGGCGTCCCGGCCGTGTCCGCTCTGGACGGTGCGGATGCCGGCGGCGACCCGGTCCAGCGCCTCGTCCCAGCTCGCCGGGCGCTGCTCGCCGGTAACCGGGTCGCGCACCAGGGGGGTGGTGAGCCGTTCGGGGTGGTCCAGCAGTTCGGCGGCGGTCCAGCCCTTCTGGCAGAGCCCGCCGCGATTGGTGGGGAACTGCCGGGGGAGCACCTCGGTCCGCCCGTCGGTCTCGCGCAGCGTCATCCCGCACTGGAGCGCGCAGTACGGGCAGTGGGTGGCCGCCTCCCGGGATGTCGCCCCCGGTCGCGTCGCCACCCGTGCACCGTCTGTCATGTCGGCAAAGCGTGCCGCCGGGCGGTTTCCGGTCCGGGTCCCTTCTGTTTCGGTCCTGTCAAGAGCGCCTCACACCGCACGGGGTCACCGGGCCGGACCTCCGGGTTTAGAATGTGAGACAAAAATCCTGCATCTTGGGAGACCGGATGACCGTGGCGGACGCGTTCGACGCCGTGGCGGGGACGTACGACGAGGCCCGGCGACGGCTGGTGCCCTGCTTCGACGCCTTCTACGGGACCGCCGTCGAGGTCGCCGCCCCGCCGCTGCGGGCGGCGCTGGCGGCGGGACGTACCCCGGAGGTGCTGGACCTGGGCGCGGGCAGCGGCCTGCTCTCCCTGCTCCTCTCCGCCGCCGTGCCGGAGGTCCGGCTGACCCTGGTCGACGCCGCGCCCGCGATGCTCGCCGTCGCCACCGACCAGCTCCGCGCCCGGGGCGTGTCGCACCGGGTGGTCCGGGCGGACCTGGCCGACCCGCTGCCGCCCGGCCGGTACGACGCCGTGGTCTCCGCGCTCGCCATCCACCACCTGGCCGACGCCGACAAGCGGGCCCTCTACCGCCGGGTCGCGGCGGCGCTCGTCCCCGGCGGGGTGTTCGTCAACGCCGAGCAGGTGGCCGGCCCGACGCCGGCTCTCGACCGCCGCTACGACGAGGTCTGGACCGCGCGGATCACGGAGCTGGGCTCGGACGCCGAGGAGATCGCCGCCGCCCGGGAGCGGATGCGGCACGACCGGCCGGCCACGGTGGCCGACCAGTGCGGCTGGCTGGCCGAGGCGGGGCTGGTCGACGTGGACTGCTTCTTCAAGGAGTGGCGCTTCGCCGTGTTCGGCGGCCGGGCGGCCTGACCGCGTGGATGCCTCGTTGCTATCCGGAGCCGGCTCCGGATACGCTGACGTGCCCGGCGGCGATTCGCCGGGAATGTCGGTGGTGGGCGTTCTGGCGTCCCCGGCCGAGGGGCGCCGACCGGGATGACCAGCGGTCATACCAGCCGGTAATCTCTCCGGCATGACTGCCAAGGTGACACTCTCGTTCTCCGACGAGACGATCGAGGAGGCGCGCCGGTTCGCCAAGCGGGAGGGGCTGTCGCTCTCCGCCTGGATGGACCAGGCCGCCCGGGAGAAGGCGCTGCGCGAGGTCTTCACCGCGCACGCCGCCGCCGTCGGTCGCGCCGGCCTGGATCTGGAGTCCGACGCCCTCGCCGACGCCCACGAGGTCGCCCTGGTCGACGACGTGCTCTTCGGCGGACGCCCGCGTGCTGCGTAGGGGGGAGGTCTGGCGCATCGAGGGCGCCCGGGAACGGCTCGGGCTGGTGATCAGCTCCGACGTCTACAACTCCACCGACGTGCCCATCGTGATCGTCGTCGAGGTGGTCGACGAGTCGCTGCTGCGGGACTCGCCCCTCGCGGTGACGATGGGCCGCTGGGTGGTGATGCCCGACCGGCTCTCCTCACCGATGAAGAAGTGGTTCACCGAGTGCGTCGACGTGGCCGACACCGAGACCATGCAGCGGGTCGGCCGGGCGCTGCGCATCCTCCAGGAGATCTGACCGGCTCACCACCGGTCCGGGGCGGACGTGCGATCCCCGTTTCCGGAACGACCCCCGACGGGCACCGCCGGGAAACCGCCCGTTCCTAGGGTCCTCCTCGTCGCATCGACGAGGAGGAGTCGCCGTGAGCACACTGGCCCCCACCCCCACCCCCGAGCCGCCGTAGTGGTGCGCGTCG
>NZ_JAEVHJ010000229.1:0-10909 GCF_016802855.1 Micromonospora sp. ATA51
CGCGGGTGGCGTCGGGTCGGGGGTCGCCGCCCGGGGCGCGACGGCGCTCCCGGCGAGCAGGTTCAGGGTGGCGTCGGGTCGGGGGTCGCCGCCCGGGGCGCGACGGCGCTCCCGGCGAGCAGGTTCAGGGCCAGCAGGGTTCCGGTCGTGGCGTAGGCGGTCACCGGTCTCATGCGCCCTTGGACGCCGCCCCCCGCCGCCCGGTTCCGGCCCGATCGCGCCGGGCTTCCCTTCGGCGGCCGGCGCGGAAGGGCGAGCGAGGGCGGGGCGGCGCGACGCGGGACGGTCAGCCGCCGGAGGGGCCGACGCCGGGCGACTCGACCAGCCGGGACAGGACGATGGTGCTCCGGGAGGAGGTGACGAACGACTCGGCCCGCAGCCGTTCCAACGCCTCCTCCAGGTGGGCGATGTCGGCGGCCCGCAGGTGCACCAGCGCGTCCGCCTCCCCGGAGACGGTGTACGCGCCGACCACCTCGGGGTGCCGGCGGGCGGCCGCCCCGATCTGCGCCGGGGTGGTCCGGCCGGCGCAGAACAGTTCGACGAAGGCCTCGGTCGTCCAGCCGACGGCGGCCGGGTCGACCACCGCGGTGAAGCCCCGGATCACCCCGGCGGATCGGAGTCGGTCGACCCGTCGCTTCACGGCGGGGGCGGAGAGTGACACCCGGGCGCCGATGTCCGCGTACGACGCGCGGGCATCCGCCACGAGTAACGCAATGATTCGCTGGTCAACCGCGTCTATCTGCAACGTTCCGCCCCTGGGAAGCAATGGTTGTGGCTGTTACCAAAGTTGTACCGTACCTACTCTTGGTGACCGTGAACCAGCAGCGAGTCCCGCGAAAGCGGACATATCTCATGTGCTCGCCCGAGCACTTCGCGGTCGAGTACGCCATCAACCCGTGGATGGACGTGACCGCGCCGGTCGACGCCGAGCTGGCGGTCAAACAGTGGGACCGCCTGCGGGAGACGCTCGTCGGCCTCGGCCATGAGGTGCACCTGCTCACCCCCGAGCGCGGGCTGCCCGACATGGTCTACGCGGCCAACGGCGCCTTCGTGGTGGACGGCACCGCCTACGGCGCCCAGTTCAAGCACGAGCAGCGGGCCGCCGAGGCCGCCGCGCACCGGGCGTTCTACGAGGCGCAGGGCTGGCGGTTCATCGCGCCGAGCGAGACCAACGAGGGCGAGGGCGACTTCGCGTACCTGCCGGAGGCGCACGGCGGCCTGATCCTCGCCGGCCACGGCTTCCGTACCGAGCTGCCGGCGCACGCCGAGGCGCAGGAGGCGCTCGGCCGGCCGGTGGTCTCGCTGCGCCTGGTCGACCCGCGCTTCTACCACCTGGACGTGGCGCTCGCGTCGATCGACGACACCAACATCGTCTACTACCCGGGCGCCTTCTCGGCGGCCAGCCGGAGGGTGCTCACCCAGCTCTTCCCGGACGCGGTCGTCGCGGACGACGAGGACGCCCTGACCTTCGGCCTCAACCTGGTCAGCGACGGCCTCAACGTCGTGCTCAACAGCGAGGCCAGCCGGCTGGCGGGCAAGCTGAAGGCGGCGGGCTACCACCCGGTCCCGGTCGAGCTGGCCGAGCTGAAGAAGGGCGGCGGCAGCGTGAAGTGCTGCATCGCCGAGCTGCGCCACTGACCGTCCCGCACCACACGCCGGTCACCCGAACGGGCCGGCCTCCCCACCGGGAGCGCCGTCGGCGTAACGGGGAGGCGACTCAGCCGAGCGTGGCCAGCTCGTTGATCACGACGTTGGAGAGCAGCTGGCCGTCGCGCTGGACCCGGCGCAGGTACCACTTCTGCTGCGGGGTGCGCGGCTGGTTGAACTGCCAGGGCCCGCGTGGGCTGTCGATCTGGCCGATCTTGCCCAGCGCCAGGTTGACCTGCTGCGAGGTGGGGTTCCCCGGGACCAGCCGGATCGCCTTGTCGAGCACCTGGGCGGCGTCGTACGAGGCCATCGCGTAGGTGGTCGGGGAGGCCCGGTACGTGTCGCGGTACGCCGAGGCGAACACCCGGTTGGCCGTGTTGTTGAGATCGGCCGAGTAGTTGAGCGCCGTCTCGATGCCCCACTTCTCGATCGAGGCGTCCTCGCTCTCCAGCTCGCCGAGCACCGTGCCCTCGGTGAGGAAGCCGGGGGCGTAGATCGGGCCGCGGTACCCCCCGTCGTAGAGCTGCTTGACGAACTGGACCGCGGCGGGGCCGGCGTAGTGGCAGAAGATCACGTCGGGGCTCTGGTGCAGCGCCTGGCCGATGGCGGCGCCGTACGTCCCCTTGCCCGGGTTGGCGATGTCGGCGGTGAGGATCGGCGCGGCGGCGATGCGGCGACCGTTCACCTCGTAGCCCTTCCGGAAGCCGTCGACGACGTCCCGGCTGCTCTGGCTGTCGGGGGCGATGACGGTGATCCGCTTGGTGGCGGGCAGGGTCTCGCGGAGGTACTGGCCGAGCGCCCGGCCGGGTTCGTCGAGCACGTACGAGGTGCGCCAGATGTAGACGACGCTCTGCAGGCTGGTCGGGGAGGCGTTCGAGCCGATCAGCGGCACCCGCGCCTGCTCGACGCTGTCCCGGATGCCCAGCATGACGGCGGAGCTGACCACGCCGGTGAGCGCCAGGACACCCTCCTTGAGCAGGCGGTCGACGGCGGCCTGGCCGCTCTTGGCGTTCTCACCCTCCTCGGCGGTCACCACGGTCGCCGGGTGCCCACCGAGCTGATGGTTGTTGAGGCTGAGGAAGAGCTGGAAGCCGTTGCTGATCTCTTCGCCGATCACCTTGTTCGGGCCGGTCCCGGGCACGATGAGGCCGATCTTGATCGGGTTGCCGGAGCTGGCGGCCGGGTCCTCGGAGTCGGAGCCGCAGCCGGCCGCCAGTCCGCTGGTACCGAGCGCGGCCAGCAGTTGAAGAGCCTGCCTGCGGTTCATCTGCGACACCGATTTCCTTCCGAAAGCTTTGCAGGGGCTCATCGCCCCTTCGGCGTTCTACCTGCTTGGCGACGCTGCGTCAATGCCCGGAAGATCATCGTGCAGCGACCGCAACGCGTCCAGCACCCGGGGCCAGGCGGCGGAGTCCGGCGCGATCAGGCCGAAATGCTCACATTCGGGCAGCTCGACAAGGGTGGCGGGAGACCCGGCGGCCCGGGCCGCGGCGACCCAGGAGCGGCTGATCGCCACCGGCACCTGGCGGTCCTGCGTGCCGTGGATCACTACGCTGCGTACTCGGATCGGCACCAACGCCGATGGATCGGCCGTGGCGTACCGGTCGGGCACGTCCGCCGGGCCGCCGCCGAGGAGCGCGGCCACCGCACCCGAGTCCAGGTCGAGGCGGTACGCCTCGGCCAGGTCGGCCACCGGGGCCAGCGCCAGCACGCCGCCGACCGTCTCCGGCGCGTGCGCCGCGACGTAGAGCGCCAGGTGACCGCCGGCCGAGTGACCCACCAGGATCGGCGGTACGCCAGCCACCCGGCCCGGCAGCTCGGCGGCGGCCAGCCGGGGCAGCGCTGCCACCCCGGCCAGCACGTCGGTCAGGGTGTGCGGCCAGCCCCCGTCGGGCTGGCCGGTGCGCCGGTACTCGACCTGGGCGACGGGGTGGCCCAGCGCGGCGAGCGCCGCCGCCATCGGGCCGGTGTGGCTCCGGTCGTACTCCGCCCGCCAGAACCCGCCGTGCACCACCACGACCAGCGGACGGGCCGGGCCGTCTCCGGCGGGCCGGCGCAGGTCGGCGACCTGGTCGGGATGTCGCCGTAGGCGACCGTGGCGTCCGGCGCCGGAGCGGGCCGGGTCAGCACGGCGCGCGGGTCTGCGGGCATGACCGGGACGGTAGCGCGCCCGGCCGGGTGGTTCCGGCCCGGGACCCGGTCCCGCCGCGCGCGGGTGGCGGGCCCTGGGTAAAGATGGGACCCATGACCGAAGCGCCTTCCGGTGGACAGAACGACGAGCAGGGCACCGACGGGATCCCCGGCACGGTGGTGGTGGTCGGTCCCGACGGCCGGCCGGTCGGCACGATGCAGACCGAGGAGGGGCAGGGCGAGGACCCCACCCGCCTGGTCGAGCAGCCGGCCAAGGTGATGCGGATCGGCAGCATGATCAAGCAGCTGCTGGAGGAGGTGAAGGCGGCGCCGCTCGACGACGCCAGCCGGCACCGGATGCGCGAGATCCACGAGCGCTCGATCGTCGAGCTGAAGGAGGGGCTCGCCCCCGAGCTGCGCGAGGAGCTGGAGCGGATCTCGCTGCCCTTCACCGAGGACAAGGCGCCCAGCGAGAGCGAGCTGCGGATCGCGCACGCCCAGCTGGTGGGCTGGCTGGAGGGGCTGTTCCACGGCATCCAGGCGGCCCTGGTCGCCCAGCAGATGGCCGCCCGGGTGCAGCTCGAGCAGATGCGGTCCGGCCGGCAGGCGCTGCCCAGCGGCCCCAGCGGGGTCATGCCGGGGATGCCCGGCATGGGCCAGCCGCAGGGCGGCGAGGGGCACGGCACCGGCCAGTACCTCTGACCGGGCCCGGGCGCGCGCACACGCGGGCGCCCGGCCCCCTCAGCCCACCCCGAAGACCTTCTCCAGGTACGCTGCCACGCCGTCCGCGGAGTTCGCCGCCGTCACCTCGTCGGCGATCTCCAGGACGGCGGGGTGCGCGTTGGCGACGGCCACCGCCCGGCCGGCCCAGGTCAGCATCGGTACGTCGTTCGGCATGTCGCCGAAGGCCAGCACGTCCCGCTCGTCGATGCCGAGCCGGGCGCAGTACCAGGCCAACCCGGCCGCCTTGGTCACGCCGGCGGCGGAGATCTCCACCAGCCCGCTGTACGACGAGTGGGTCGCCTCGGCCAGCCCCGCCAGCGCCCCCGCCACCAGTTGGACGAACGCGTCCGGGTCCTGCTCACCGGCCCGGGCCAGCAGCTTGACCGCCGGGGCGGAGAGCAGCTCCTCGGGGGACTCGACCGCCCGGATGGCGTCGTGGTCGGCGTCCCAGCGCAGCGGGTAGTGCGCCTCGTGCCGCATCTGCCGGCTGTCCACGATCTCCACCGCGAAGCTCACCTCGGGCACCTCGGCCCGCAGCCGCCGGGCCACCTCCGCCAGCAGTTCGGGGGCCAGCGGGTCGGCCCGCAGCACCTCGTCGGCGACCGGGTCGTAGACCACCGCGCCGTTGGCGCAGATCGCCGGGAGCGGCTCGGCGAGCTGGTCGTACACGAGCTGGAGCCAGCGGATGGGGCGGCCGGTGACCAGCACGACCGGCGTGCCCTGCGCGGAGATCCGGGCCAGCACCGCCGCGGTGTGCGGGCTGAGCGTCCGGTCGTCCCGGAGCAGGGTGCCGTCGATGTCCGTGGCGATCAGCCGAGGTGCCTCTCCCATCACCGGGACAGTAGTCGGTCCAGGTAGACCGCGACGCCGTCGTCGTCGTTGCGCAGGGTGACCTCGTCGGCCGCGGCGCGGACCTCCGGGTGGGCGTTGGCGACCGCCACCCGCGCCCACCCGGCCCAGGCGAACATCGGCAGGTCGTTCGGCATGTCGCCGAAGACCAGCACCTCGGCCGGGTCGACCCCGAGGGTCTGCGCGACCACGCTGAGCCCGGTGGACTTGTCCACCCCGGGCGGGCAGATCTCGATGAAGCCGAGCCCGGCCTGGGTGAGCGTGGCCGTCTCCGCCGGGACGATCCGGCGGGCCGTGGCCAGCAGCTCGTCGACGTGGTGGTCGGCGGTCCGGGCGAACGCCTTGATCACGTCGGTGGAGAGACACTCCGCGCGGCTGCGCGCCTCGAACCGGTCCGGGTAGGGCCAGCTCGGGTGGTAGTCGCCCCAGAGCGGGGCCTCGTGCTCGTCGGAGGCCTCGACCATGACGGTGAGCGGGCCGACCGCCGCCTCCAGGTCGGCCAGGAGCCGGGCGAGCACCTCGCCGGGGAGGCGTTCGTCGCGCAGCACCACCGGACCGCTGGGGTCGCTCTGGTCGACCACCCGTCCCCCGCCGGCCATCACCAGGAAGTCGGCGGCGCGGATGTCGTTGCGGGTGAGCTCGGTCAGGCGCGGTCCGCGGCCGGTCGCGCCGACCACCGGGATCCCGGCGGCCCGCACCCGGTCGAGCACCTCGTGGGTGTACGCGGAGACGGTGTCGTCGCTGCGGACGAGCGTCCCGTCGAGGTCGGTGGCGATCAGCTTGGGCAGGCCCGGGCGGGTCATCGTTCCTCCTTCGCCCGCCGCCGTCGCGCCAGCCGTTGTGGTCGTCGGTGCCTCGGCCCACGACCGGCGGGCAGCAACCGTACCTCGCGGATCAGGTCGCAACCACGGCTTCCCGGCGAATCGGGCACCAACCCGCGGCGACCGTCCGGTGACGTTCCGGAGCTTCGCTGAGGCGGGCGGCTTGCAGGGCTCAGGCCGGCGGCTCAGGGCGGGCGAACGGCACGGTGGGCTGGACCGTCAGGTCGGCCGGTGCCGGCGGCAGGTCGTCCGTCCGCGCCTGCTCCCGGCGGCGACCCCGGCCGCGCGGCCCGGGTTCCGGCTCCGCCCCGGGTTCGGCGGTGGCCGGCGCGGGCGCGGTCCGGCCGGACAGCTGGAGCGCGGCCGCGAGCAGGACGGTGGCCAGGAACGCGGTCACCAGACCGCGGCCGTAGTCGACCTGGAGCCCCGCCTCGGGGGGGTAGAAGAGCGTCCGCTGGCCCGAGTCGTCGAGGGAGAACGCGCTGGCGACGAGCACGGCGAGCACCGCCGCCGCGAGGCCGAGACCGGCCACCCGGGCGTTGGGCCGGACCGCGGGGGTGCCGCGCAGGGCCAGCGCCACCGCGCCGGCGAGACCGAGCAGGCCGACCAGGTAGCCGACCCCGAGGCCGCCGACGTCGGCCACCCCGCCCGGGACCCGGATCGAGGTGTTCCCCTCCGGGCCGCCGTTCGGCACCGTCATCACCAGCCACTCACCGATCAGCGAGGCGACCGCGGCGACCGCGCCGAGCCCGGCCAGCACCAGCGGCAGCCGGTGGTCCCGTCCCAGCCCGGCCAGCGAGCGTCCGACCCGGCCGGACGGTTCGGGTTCCCCGTCGCCCCACTCCACGACGGTCGTCCCGTCGGACCGGTTGTCCTGCCTGGGGATGGGGAGATCCTGAGACATCGGCCACCCTTCCGCGCGTGGGCCTGCGCCGAATCATGACACAGCCGGCACCGGGCGACGGGTACCGCAAGTCCTACGGATCCGCCGACGAGTCCCGCAAACCAGCTCGTGCCGCACCACCATCCGAAGCGTCGTACGGGTGGTGTTGACTCGTTCCGTGCCTCGTCGTCGGGATCCTGCCGCCTTACGGGTGGTTCACCGCACGGCGCGTGTCGCGCTGCGGTTGACGCCCGGGCAGCGGCGGCGGTGCTTGGGGCTGCTGCGCTCGGCTGGTGACGTGTGGGCGTGTGTGTTGGAGGTCAACGCGTGGCGGCGGCGCCGCCACGACGCGCCGCTGGTCGACCTGCCCCGCCTGCCACCGGCGGGTGCCGAAACCCCGGGGCAGGACGTTGTCCTGCCCGCACTGCGGATTCTCCGGGCACCGCGACCTAGTCGCGGCGGCCAGCATCGCCACCCGCACGCCGGGCGGCGGATCCACCACCCGGCAGTGGTTGTGCTGCCGGAGGTGGTCACGCACCGTCGAGCCGGTCGGCACCTGCCCGGTGCCGGCCGGTCCCGACGTGACCCCCGCCGCCCACCCCGGGCGGCGCGAGGATCAGTTGGCCCGCGGAGGCCCGCCCCACCCACCGGTGGGGAGTCGCTCACCCCAAAGGTGAGGATCCATGACAACCAACAGGAACACGTTGAACGTTGGTGGACACCGCACTAGCGTCGGGGCATGCCTATCCGTACCGCATCCGCACGTTGGCAGGGCAATCTCACCGACGGGGCCGGCACCGTCCGCACCGGCAAGGGCGGGCTCACCGGGAACTACTCGTTCAAGTCGCGTTTCGAGGAGGGCGAGGGGACCAACCCCGAGGAGCTGATCGGCGCCGCGCACTCCGCCTGCTTCTCGATGGCCCTCTCCAAGCAGCTCGCCGACGCGGGCGCGACCGACATCGCGGTGGACACCACCGCCAAGGTCCACTTCGACAAGACCGACGCGGGCATGTCCGTGACGCGGATCGACCTGGAGACGGTCGGCCAGGTCCCCGGCATGGACGAGGCCCAGTTCACCAAGCTGGCCGAGGCCGCCAAGGAGAACTGCCCGATCTCGCGGCTGCTCTCCCCGGGCGCGCAGATCAGCCTCACCGCCCGCCTCGCCGCCTGACCAATCCCGCCCCTGCCGCCGGCGCCTCGACCGCGCCGGCGGTGGGCGTGCTCTCCCGGAAGAGTGCCCATCCGTACGCCGATGGGCACTCCTTCGTGATTCGGTAGTGATCTTGATGGGTGGGAACGCGCCCCGGTCGGGGAGGATGGGGGCGTGCCGGTGGAGATGAGCCGTGAGCGGTTCGAGGAGCTGGTGGGCGAGGCCCTCGACGAGGTGCCCGAGGAGCTGCTCGGGCTGATGAGCAACGTGGTGATCCTGGTCGAGGACGACCCGCCGCCGGGCGAGGACCTGCTCGGCCTCTACGAGGGGCACGCGCTGACCGCCCGGGGCTGGGACTACTCGGGCGTCCTCCCGGACCGCATCCTCATCTACCGGCGCCCGATCCTGCGGATCTGCGACACCGAGGAGGACGTCGTCGACGAGGTGGCGGTGACCGTCGTGCACGAGATCGCCCACCACTTCGGCATCGACGACGCCCGGCTGCACGCGCTCGGCTGGGGCTGACCGGCCCGCCGCTCCGCCCCGCTCGGCCGACGCCCGCCGTTGCGCGGGTCCCCTAGCCTGCGGGAGAGGCACACCCCGATGCAGGAGGAAACCCATGCGCAGCGCGCTGTTCTCTGCGGAGAACCTTGAGAAGGAGTCCCAGCAGCCGGGCATGCGGCTGCAGAACTCCAAGATGCTGAAGATCGAGCTGAACGGCGAGGCGATGGCCCGGGTCGGGTCCATGGTCGCGTACCAGGGGCAGGTGCAGTTCCAGGCGCTCGGCTCCGGCGGCATCGGCAAGTTCATCAAGCAGCGGCTGACCGGCGAGGGCGTCCCGCTGATGAAGCTCTCCGGCCGGGGTGACGTCTTCCTCGCGGAACTGGCCAAGGACGTGCACATCATCGACCTGGAGCCCGGTGACGCCCTGTCGATCAACGGCTCCAGCGTGCTCGCCTTCGACTCCACCCTGCAGTACGACATCAAGATGGTCGGCGGCGCCGGCATGGCGTCCTCGTCCGGCCTGTTCAACTGCGTCTTCACCGGCCACGGCCGGATCGCGGTCACCACCAAGGGCACCCCGGTGGTGCTCAACGTCGACCAGCCGACCTACGTCGACCCGCAGGCGGCGGTCTGCTGGTCGGCCAACCTCCAGACCGGCTACCACCGCGCCGAGCAGCTCGGCCTGGGCGCGCTGCTCGGCCGCAGCACCGGTGAGGCGTTCACCATGAGCTTCGCCGGCCAGGGCTTCGTGGTGGTGCAGCCCTCCGAGGAGCCGCCGGTGCCGGGCAGCGGCGCCCAGCAGCAGCAGGGCGGTCTGCTCGGCGGCCTGCTGCAGTGACCGTCCGGTCCGCGGGGCGCCCGACCGGGCGTCCCGCGACCGTCAGCTCAGCTCGCCGGCGCGCAGCCGGGCCAGCCAGGCCGCCGCGTCGGCGTAGTCGGCGTCGGAGAGGCCCGCCGGTGCGGGGACCGGCCGTTCGGCCGCCGCCTCGCTCCAGCGGTGCCGGGGGTACGACCCGAGGAAGCGCACGTCGGCGCAGACCCGGCGCAGCCCCTGCAACGCCTCGCCGAGGCGGACGTCGGCGACGTGGCCGGTGCAGTCGAGGAAGAAGACGTACCGGCCGAGCGCCTCGCCGGTCGGGCGGGACTCGATCCGGGTCAGGTTGATCCCCCGGACGGCCAGTTCCGTCAGCACGGACAGCAGGGCGCCCACCCGGTCGTGGGCGATGTAGACGGCCAGCGAGGTGACGTCGTCCCCGGTGGGCGGCGGGGGCGGCCGGGCCGGGAGACCAGGGCGAACCGGGTCACCGCGTCCGGGTGGTCGGCGATCTTGTCGGCGAGCACGGTGAGCCGGTGCCGGGACGCCCCGATCGGGGCGCAGATCGCCGCGTCGTGCTCGCCGGCCGCCGCACCGGCCGCGGCGGCGCCGTTGGAGAGCACGTCGACCACGGTGGCGTCGGGCAGGTGGTCGCGGAGCCAGTTCCGGCACTGGGTGGACGCCTGCGGGTGGGCCGCCACGCTGCGCACCTCGGCGAGGCTGGCCCCCGGACGGGCGGCGAGCACGAACTCCACCGGCAGGATCACCTCGCGGGTGATCACCAGCGGCTCGCCCTCGGCCATCTCGTCGAGGGTCACCCCGACCGCGCCGCCGATCGAGTTCTCCAGCGGCACCAGGGCGGCGTCGGCGTCCCCGGCCCGTACGCTGTCCAGCGCCTCGCCCACGCTGCGGGCCGGCGTACGGCTGCCCCGCTCGGCGGCGGGCACGGTACGCAGCGCCTGCTCGGCGAAGGTGCCCTCGGGCCCCAGGTAGACGTAGCGGGTCGGCGGTGTTCCGGGCATGGCGACCAGCCTACGCACCCGGGGTGCCGTCGCAGGCCAACGTCCGGATGCCGGGCGGCCCGGCGGCGCGTACCTGCGCCCCGCAGACGTCCGTCCCGGCGGTGACCAGCTCCAGCGCCCCCGGCCGGCCCCGGGTGACCACCTGCAGCTCCTCGTGCCCGGTCACGTCGAGCACGGTGTACTGCCAGTCCCCGGCGCAGAGCGGCCCGGTCCGGACCCGGACCCGGACGTCCCGGGGCAGCACCCGGGCCGTACCGCGCAGCAGTGCGATCACCCGGTCGCCGGACAGGCCGGCCGGGCAGGGCGCGGCGACCAGGTCGGTGCTGGTGGGGGTGGCCGTCGGGGTGGTGGGTGCCGTCGGGGTGG
>NZ_JAEVHJ010000230.1:0-10894 GCF_016802855.1 Micromonospora sp. ATA51
CAGGTAGCCGCCGGCGGGCGCGGCCGGGGGCAGGTAGGGCTCGCCGGGCACCGGCTGCGCCATGACGTCGAGCAGCGCGGCGACGTCGGCGACGGTCCGCCCGAGCGGGCCGTTCGTCGGCAGCCCGAACGCGCCGAAGCCGAGCGGCCCGCCGGAGACGAGTCCCCGGCTGGGCTTGTAGCCGACCAGGCCGCAGAGCGACGCCGGGATGCGCAGCGAGCCGCCGCCGTCGGAGCCCTGGGCCACCGGCACCAGCCCGGCCGCCACGGCGGCCGCCGCGCCGCCGCTGGACCCGCCCGCCGTGTAGCCGAGGCCCCACGGGTTGCGGGCCGGCGGCGCCACCAGCCCCTCCGAGTAGAGCGAGCAGCCCAGCTCGGAGGTGGTGGTCTTGCCGAGGCTGACCAGCCCGGCAGCCCTGATGAACCGGACCACGTCGGCGTCGATCGGGGGCACGAAGTCGGCGAAGGCGGCGGAGCCGAAGGTGGTCCGCACCCCGGCGGTCAGCGTGAGGTCCTTGATCGCGGTCGGTACGCCGTGCAGCGGACCGCGCCGCTCGGCCGGCACCGCGTCGGCGCCCGGGCCGCCTCGACGGCCAACTCCTGCGTGACGGTGACGAACGCGCCGACCGTGTCGCTCAGCGCGTCCACCCGGGTCAGCTGGTGCCCGACCAGCTCCACGCTGGACAGCTCGCCACGGGCGATCGCGGCGGCCTGCTCCAACGCGGTCAGGTCGTGCGGCTCGGCCATGCCGTCATCCTGCCCGGATGATCCGCCCGACGCACTCTTCACGCGCCGACCGGCCCGGTCCCGGCACGGGTGGCCCGGGCCGGGGGCGGCGGCCGGAGCCGGAACGCCGGGCCGGGGTTGGTGGATGTCCTTTGCTCTGCTGCAGGCCACGCAACACCGGTGGGCGCCGGGTGTTGCCGTCGCTGAAGCAGAGCAAAGGATGCGCGAGGCAGTCCGGCTGCCGGCCGGCAGCGCCGGGCGGGGCGTCGGAACACAGCTCGCTGCGGTCGGGGGCGCAGGTCGGCGGTCAGCCGTGCAGGAAGCGCAGGGCGTTGCGGGACAGGAGCTTGTCGCGCTGGTCGGCGGTGAGGAAGTCGGCCTTCGCGACCACCGCGCCGACCGGTCGCTCCCCCAGCGGGTACGGGTAGTCGCTGCCGACCAGCACCCGGTCCTCCCCCATGGTGTCCACCAGCAGCCGCAGGGCGGCCGGCTCGAAGACCACCGAGTCGACGCTGAACCGGCCGACGTAGGAGCTGGGCGGGGCGGTGGAGGCGCCGCGCACCAGGTCGCCGCGGCGGTGCCAGGCGTTGTCGGCGCGGCCCAGCCAGAACGGGAAGCTGCCGCCGCCGTGCGCGAAGCAGATCCGCAGCGTCTCCGGCACCCGGTCGAAGACGCCGCCGAGGATCAGCGCCAGCACCGACAGGTGGGTCTCCGCCGGCATGCCGGTCAGCCAGCGGGCCATCCACCGGTCCAGCCGGGGCCCGCCCGGCATGTCCCAGGGGTGTACGAAGACCGGTGCGCCCACCTCGGCGCAGTGGGTCAGGAACTGCACGATCCCCGCGTCGTCCAGGTCGCGGTCGCCGACGTGGTTGCCGATCTCGACGCCGACGTGGCCCGCCGCCAGGCAGCGGTCCAGTTCGGCGCAGGCGGCGTCCGGGTCCTGCAACGGCACCTGGCAGAACGGCACCAGCCGGTCGCCGCCGGCCGCGGTGACCTCCAGGGTCAGGTCGTTGAAGATCCGGGCCACCTTCACCGCCTGGTCGGCGGGGCGGTCGTAGGAGAAGAACACCGGGGTCGGCGAGACCACCTGGACGTCCACCCCGTCGTCGTCCATGTCCGCCAGCCGCGTCGGCGCGTCCCAGCAGGCCGAGCCGATCGCGCGGAACTCCGTCTCGCCCACCATGATCATGGCGGCCCGCTCGGAGTCCACCCGCAGCCAGGGCCAGCCGGACCCGCCGCACTGGGCGTCGAGGTCCGGCCACCCCTTCGGTACGACATGCGTGTGCACGTCGACGACCGGACCGCGCATCAGCCCTTGCCCGGGTGCAGGGTGCCGCACTTGTCGCAGGTGCGCGCCGCCTCGTCGGCGTAGAACGCCTGGAAGACCGGGGGCAGGTCGGCGGCGATGTCGCGGACCTGGAGCTCCACCTCGTGCACCTTGTGCCCGCACTCCGGGCAGTACCACTGGAACTTCTCCAGGGTGCCCTCCTCGCGGACCCGCTCGACCACCACGCCGATCGAGCCGGCCTCCGGCCGCTGCGGCGAGTGCGGCGTGTTGCGCGGCAGCATCCACATCTGACCCTCGCGCACGTGCACCGTACGCGGCCCCTCCGGGGTCATCAGGTTGATGTGCATGTTGCCCTTGACCTGGTAGAAGAACTCCTCGTACGGGTCGACGTGGAAGTCGGTGCGCTGGTTCGGCCCGCCGACCACCATGACGATGAAGTCGTCCCCGCCGGGGAACATCTCCTTGTTCCCCACCGGCGGCTTCAGCAGGTGCTGGTTCTCCGCGATCCAGCCCGGAAAGCTGAACGGCTCCGCGATCTCACTCACGACTGACCTGCTTCCTACTACTTGCTCATTGCCGAGCGGTTCGGATAATTCGCTCTCCGCTCGGCGGTGGCCGGGCTGGAGTCCTGGACCGGCAGTCTGGTCCGGTGGCGATCGGTCCTGTCCTGCAGGATCTGCCTCACCACATGGTGCGGGGTGTGCAGGGCGATGTCGGGGTCGCCTGCTCGCTGCAGGATGTTGATCGCGGCGTTCACGTCGGCCTGCCAAACCACCCCGCACGGGGTGCAGTGAAGCCGGTCCCCGTTACGTGGGCCGAGCCGGCCGCAGCGGTGACAGGCTTGTGAGGTGTAGGCGGCGTTGACGTGCACGAGCGCAGAACCTCTGCGCTCCGACACGTTGGTCAGCGCCTCGGCGGTGACTCCTTTGGTCCACGCGGCGAGGCGCCGGTTGACGTTCTTGCCGAGCGTGGTGCGCCCGGCGAAGGTCTTGGTGAGGTCTTCGGCGACCACGGTGGCGGCCTTGTCGACGACCCGGTGCACGGCGGTGAAGATCTCCGTGCGCACCCGTGCGCGGTGGCGCGCGGCCTGTCGCTCCCGCTTGACCGTGCCGAGGTTGTTGGCGGTGATCCGGTGCGCTTTCGCGTGGTCACCACGACCGGCGGCGCTGTTCGCAATCGAGCGCAGCTTCGCCCGACGCCGGTTGCGTTCCTTCAACCGGTCCGACTCACTGGACAACAGCTCACCAAGGCCACAGCCATGGCGGGCGCCGTCGGAGTCGGTCAGGGCCTCGGTGTAGCCCTTGTCCACACCAACCGTTCGCCCGCCGCACGGCCGCTGCGACGACCGCATCTGCGACGCGTCGATCTGGTAGTGCACCTCGACCCGACCACCATGCAGGATCAGCCGCAGGGTCCCAGCCGGGGCCACCGTCGTGGACAACGGGATCCGGACCATCTGGCGGCGTTGCAGACCGGGAACAGCCAGCCACAACCGGCCGCGCCCGCCGGTGGCGGTGTTGTGCTGGTCGGCGCGCACCACAATCTGATCGTGCGTGCGGTTACGGCCCCGCTTCCAATGCTTACGCATCTGCCGGGCCAGGAACGGGTCCTCAGCCCACCGGTCGACCGCCAAGGCGTTGAACATCCGCTTGCGCTCAGCCGGGTCATTGGTGCGCCGGGTGATGGCCCGCCGGACCTCTACCTTGGCCGCCGCCAGGTTCGCCGCGATATCGGCCATGGCGTCGCGGACGGTTTCCTTCCACGCATTGGCCAGCACACCGAACCGCACGTGCGTGCCGTCTGCCAGCCACCGGTCCCGCACCTGCCGGTCCGTCAACCCGGACCCCACACCGCCGACCGACCCGTAACGCTGCCAGACCTCATTACGAACCTGACCCAACCGACGAGCCTGCTCCACCGCCGCATACTTACCCGCATTCAGGGCCATCGAATAAGCGATGCGCGTAGCCTTCACCAGTCAACCTCCGCGGTCCGGTCCGCCCCTATTAGTGTAGATAGATCTACGAAGGACAGGGATCAATAGTTGCGTCCCCCTAGGGGAGCAGGGCCACGGCCTGCATCTCGATCAGCAGGTGCGGATGCGGCAGCTGGTGCACGGCCACCGTGGTCCGGGTCGGCCCGGTGGCGTCGAAGAACTCCGCCCATACCTCGTTGTATCCGCCGAAGTCATTCATGTTGACCAGGTACGACGTCACCTGGACCAGGTCGGCCAGGTCCGCGCCGACCGAGCGCAGCAGATCCCGGATGTTCTCGATCACCGCCCGAGTCTGCACCCGGATGTCGAGGTCCGTGGTGCCAAACTCGTCCACCGAGACCCCCGCGAAGCTGTTGTCCGGGCGGCGCGACGACGTACCCGAGATGAAGAGGAACCCGCCGGCCACCTTGACGTGCGGGAACGCGCCGCGCGGGACGGCCTTCCCGGCCACCACCCGGGCGGTCATGACTCCGCCCGCAGCGACGCCGTGCCGAGCTTCTCAACGACCGCCCGGACGTGCGCGCCGGGGCGCAGCGGCACCGCGGCCGTCGCGGCGCCGGCGAGGAACAGCCAGCCTTCGCGCAGCCGGACCCCGTGCCGCCCGGCCAGCCGGATGCCCTCGTCCAGGGCCCGGCGCGGGTCGCCGAGGATCGCCGCCGTCGAACCGACCTGGGCCACCCGGCCGTCGATCTCCAGCAGCACCCCGAGGTTGTCCAGCCCGTCCGGCACCGGCGACCACGGGCCGACGACGAACGCGGCGGCCGAGGTGTTGTCGGCGATCACGTCCGGCAGGGAGAAGGTGAAGTTGGCGTACCGGGAGTCGATCAGCTCGATCGCCGGGGCGACCGCGCGGACGGCGTCGGCGAACGACCCCAGCGGCTCGCCGGGCTCGGGGAGGCGGTCCAGCAGGAACGCCACCTCCGGCTCGACCCGGGGATGGATGAAGGCGCCGACGTCGACCGTGCCGCCGTCGGGGACCCGCATCAGGTCGGTGAGCCGGCCCCAGATCACCTCGTCCACGCCGACCTGGGCCATCTTCGCCTTGCTGGTCAGCCCCATCTTCAGCCCGACCAGCCGCTCACCCCGGTCCAGCCGGCGCTGGAGCAGCGCGGTCTGCACCGCGTACGCGGCGTCGACGTCGAGGCCGGTCTCGGCGGCGAGCTGCGGGATCGCGGTGGCGCTGTCGGCCGCCGCGCCCAGCTTCTCCGCGATGCCCGCGATGTCCGGCCCGATCACGGTGCCACCTCCTGCTCCTCGTGGCGGCCGGCGAGGTCCAGCGCCACGTCCACGATCATGTCCTCCTGGCCGCCGACCATCCGGCGCCGGCCCAGCTCCACCAGGATGGAGCGGACGTCCACGCCGTACTTCGCGGAGGCGCGTTCGGCGTGCCGGAGGAAGCTCGAGTAGACGCCCGCGTACCCGAGGGAGAGCGTCTCCCGGTCGACCTGGACCGCCGGTCCTGGAGCGGCCGGACGACGTCGTCGGCCGCGTCCATCAGCGCGAAGACGTCGCAGCCGTGCTTCCAGCCGTGCAGCTCGGCGACCGCGACGAAGACCTCCAGCGGCGCGTTGCCGGCACCGGCGCCCATCCCGGCCAGGGACGCGTCCACCCGGACCGTCCGGCCGTGCGGCGCGTCCGGACCGGCCGGTCCGTCGCCGAGGATCCGGCCGTGCTCGACGGCGAGCACGCTGTTGGCCACCCCGAGCGACAGGTTGTGGTGCGCGTGGATGCCGATCTGCGTCTCCGGTTCGAGGACCTGCCGGTACGCGTCGACCCGCTGCGCCACGTCGGACATCAGCAGCCGCCCGCCCGAGTCGGTGACGTAGACGCAGTGCGCCCCGTACGACTCCATCAGCTTGGCCTGGGCGGCCAGCCCGGCTGGCTCGTTCATGTGCGACATCATCAGGAACCCGGAGACGTCCATGCCGTTCTCCCGGGCCCAGGAGATGTGCTGGGCGGAGATGTCCGCCTCGGTGCAGTGAGTGGCGATCCGGACGCTGGTCACCCCGAGCGCCCTCGCCGCCTTCAAATCGGCGATGGTGCCGATGCCGGGCAGCAGCAGGGTGGTGAGCTTCGCGCTGGTCATCACCTCCGCGGCGGCGGAGATCCAGTCGGCGTCGCTGGCCGCGCCGTGGCCGTAGTTGACGCTGGAACCGGCGAGGCCGTCGCCGTGCGCCACCTCGATGGCGGCCACCCCGGCCGCGTCCAGCGCGGCGGCGATGGTGCGCACCTGGTCCACCGTGTAGCGGTGGGCGATGGCGTGCATGCCGTCCCGCAGCGTCACGTCCTGGATGTACAGGTCGGTCATGCCGCCACCTCCGCGCTGCTCGCCCGCCGGGCCACCAGCCGCTCCGCGGTGCGCAGCGCGGCCGAGGTCATGATGTCCAGGTTCCCGGCGTACGCGGGCAGGTAGTGCCCGGCGCCGGAGACCTCCAGGAACACCGACACCTGGAGTCCGACCAGGTGCCGCCCCAGCGACGGCACGTACGTGTCGACCCGGTCGAACTGCACGTCCTGCTTGAGCCGGTAGCCGGGGACGTACTCCTGCACGGTGGCCACCATGTCGGCGACCGAGGCGGCGATGGCGGCCCGGTCGGCGTCGGCGTCCGGGCAGAGGCAGTAGACGGTGTCCCGCATCAGCAGCGGCGGGTCGGCGGGGTTCAGCACGATGATCGCCTTGCCGCGTTCCGCGCCGCCGACCACCTCGATGGCCCGGGCGGTGGTCTCGGTGAACTCGTCGATGTTGGCCCGGGTGCCGGGGCCGGCCGAGCGCGAGGCGATCGAGGCGACGATCTCCCCGTACGCGACGGGGGTGACCCGGCCGACGGCGGCGACGATCGGCACGGTCGCCTGCCCGCCGCAGGTCACCATGTTGACGTTCGTCTCGTGCAGGTGCTCGTCGAGGTTGACCGGGGGCACCACGTACGGGCCGATGGCGGCGGGGGTCAGGTCGACCACCGTCCGGCCGTGCGCCCGGAGCACCGCGTCGTTGTGCCGGTGCGCGCCGGCCGAGGTGGCGTCGAAGACCAGCTCGACGTCGGCGAACTCGGGCAGCGCCACCAGGCCGTCGACGCCCTCGGCCGTGGTGGCCACGCCGAGCCGCCGGGCCCGGACGAGCCCGTCCGAGTCCGGGTCGATGCCCGCCATCGCGACCATGCGCAGGCTGTCGCTCAGCCGGAGCACCTTGATCATCAGATCGGTCCCGATGTTGCCGGACCCGATCACCGCCGCCCCGACCGTCACGCCGCCTCCTCGGATGAAGAGAAACAGGTCCGCACCGAGCCGAGCCCGGAGATACGCGCCTCGTAGGCCGCGCCAGGGGTCACCGGCACCATCGGGCCGAGCGCCCCGGAGAGCACCACGTCGCCGGCGCGCAGCGGGTCGCCGGCGCGGGCCATCGTGCCGGCCAGCCACTCCAGCGCGTGCAGCGGATTGCCGAGGCAGGCCGCGCCGGCGCCGACCGAGACGGGCTCCCCGCCGTGTTCCAGGACCATCCCGCACAGCCGCAGGTCCACGTCGGCGAGCCGGCGGGGCGTGGTGCCGAGCACGAAGAGGCCGCTGGAGGCGTTGTCGGCGACGGTGTCCACGATGGAGATGTCCCAGCCGGCGATCCGCGAGTCGACGATCTCGATGGCCGGCAGCACGTGGTCCACGGCCCGGATCAGGTCGACGGTGGTGACCCGCTCGTCGGGCAGGTCCGCGCCGAGCACGAAGGCGATCTCCGCCTCCACCCGGGGCTGGAGCAGCCGGTCGATCGCCACCTCGACGCCGTCGCCGACCGCCATCACATCGGTGAGCACGCCGAAGTCCGGCTGGTAGACGCCGAAGTTCTCCTGCACCGCCCGGGAGGTCAGGCCGATCTTCGCGCCCACCCGGCGCTCACCCCGGTCCCACCGGGCCTGGGCCTGGAGCTGCTGCACCTGGTACGCCGCCTCGACGTCGCCCTCGGGCAGCAGCCGCCCACGCAACGGCGGGCAGGGCTTCCCGCTCTCCCGGGCCTCGGTCAGCTCCCGGGCCGCGGTTTCCAGATCGCTCATGTGAGGTCCACGCAGACGTTGGTGAGTTCGGAGTAGAAGTCGAGCGAGTGCACCCCGCCCTCCCGGCCGATGCCGGAGGCCTTCACCCCGCCGAACGGGGTGCGCAGGTCACGCAGGAACCAGGTGTTCACCCAGACGATGCCGGCGTCGAGCCGGGACCCGGCCCGGTGCGCCCGGCCCACGTCCCGGGTCCAGACCGTCGCGGCCAGGCCGTACTCGGTGCCGTTGGCCAGGGCGTACGCCTCGTCCTCGGAGTCGAAGGGCGCCACGTGCACGACCGGGCCGAAGATCTCCTCCCGGTTCGTCCGGGCGTCCGGGCCGAGCCCGGTCAGCACCGTCGGCTGCACGTACGCGCCGCCGTCGCGGGCGTCCCCGAAGCCGGGCACCCCGCCGCCGGCCAGCACCTCGGCGCCCTCGGCGCGGGCCAGGTCGTAGTGGCCCAGCACCTTGTCCCGGTGGGCGTGCGAGATCAGCGGCATGTTGACGGTGGCCTCGTCGGCCGGCCAGCCGTACGCCAACTCGTCGGCCCGCTTGGCCAGCCGGGCGGTGAACTCCTCGAAGACCGGGCGCTGCACGTAGATCCGTTCGGTGCAGAGGCAGACCTGACCGCCGTTGGTGAAGCTGGACCGGACCGAGCCCGCCACCGCCGCGTCCAGGTCGGCGTCGGCGAAGACCAGTCCCGCGTTCTTGCCGCCCAGCTCGAAGCTCACCGCCTTCACCCCGTCCGCGGCGGCGCGCATGATGGCGCTGCCGGTGGCGGACTCGCCGGTGAAGGTGATCGCGTCGACGCCCGGGTGCCGGGTGAGGAACTCCCCGGCCGAGTCCGGGCCGAAGCCGTGCACCAGGTTGAACACCCCCGCCGGTACGCCCGCGGCGGCCATCACCTCGGCCAGCAGGGTCGCCGAGGCCGGGGTCTCCTCGCTGGGCTTGACCACCACGGCGTTGCCGCAGGCCAGGGCCGGGGCGACCTTCCAGGTGAGCAGCAGCAGCGGCAGGTTCCAGGGCACGATGATCGCGACCACGCCCACCGGTTTGCGGACCGCGTAGTTGAGCGCCCGGCCACCGGTCGGGGTGACCGTGGTGAACGACTCGGTCGGGGCGGTCGCCACGATCTCGGCGAACGCCCGGAAGTTGGCCGCGCCGCGCGGAATGTCCAGCGTGCGGGCCTGCGAGATCGACTTGCCGGTGTCGGCGACCTCGGCGGCGACCAGGTCGTCGAAGCGCCGTTCCAACTCGTCGGCGACCCGGCGCAGCACCTCGGCGCGCTCCCGCTCCCCCATCCGGCCCCACGGCCCGCGCAGCGCCGCCTGGGCGGCGGCCACCGCGTCGTCCACGGTGGACGCGTCCGCCTCGGCCACCTCGAAGACCGGCTCGCCGGTGACCGGGCTGCGCTTGGTGAACCGGGTTCCGGCGGCGACGAACTCGCCGCCGACGAAGTTGCGCAGCAGTCCCGGCCCGTCCGGTGCGTGCCCGGCCATCAGCCGGGGATCCCAGAGCGTCATCCGCGCCTCCCTCGGCCGATCGCGGCCAGCCCGCCGGCCAGCAGCGCCACCGCGCCGGCCGTCACCGCCCCCAGCACCTGGTACTGCCGGCGCACCCGGCGGCGCACCTCGGCGTACGGGGTGGTGGAGAAGGAGACCAGCTCGTACTGGGAAACGTACCGGCCGGGCAGGGCCCGTTCCAGTGCGTGTTCGATGCGCTTGCGGGTCTGGAAGACCGGCGAGGCGACCTTGTCCCGCATCTCCACGAAGTTGGTCAGCGCCATCCGGGCGATCGCCTCGGCGTTGGCCTGCCGGCGCTGCTGGAACAGCGGCAGCGCCGCGGACCACTCGTCGCCGCACTCGTCCAGGCAGCGGTCCAGCTCCACCACGTCCTCGAACGCGCAGTTCGCGCCCTGGCCGTAGAACGGCACGATGGCGTGCGCCGCGTCGCCGAGCAGGCCGACCCTGCCGTCCACCTGCCAGGGCGTGCAGCGGACCGTGCCGAGCACGCCGACCGGGTTGTGCTGGTAGTCGTCGACCAGGTTCGGGGCCAGCGGCACCAGATCCGGATAGTGCTTCACGAAGTGCTGCTCGATGGCCGCCGGGCTGCCCAGCGAGGCGAAGCTCGCGGTGCCGTGGGTGGGCCAGAAGAGCGTGCAGGTGAACGACCGGTCCGGGTTGGGCAGCGCGATCATCATCGAGGTACCGCGCGGCCAGATGTGCAGCGCCCCCGGGTCCAGGGCGAACTCGCCGCCGAGCGGCGGGATGGTGAGTTCCTTGTAGCCGTAGTCGAGGAAGTCCAGGCTCTCGGTCAGCGCCCCGTACCCGAGGAGCTGCCCGCGCACCGCGGAGCCGGCGCCGTCGGCGCCCAGCACGACCGACGCGGCGGTGGTGACCTTGCCCTGCGGGGTCTCGAAGGTCATCTCGCCGCCGGCCGGGTCGAGGCCGACCAGCCGGTGGTCGAAGGCGATCCGCACCCCGGGCAGCGCGGCGGCGGCGTTCAGCAGCGCGTTGTTCAGCGCGCCCCGGCTGATCGAGTTGATCGCCCGGCCGCCGGAGACGCTGTACGACTGGAACTGCGCCTCTCCCTCCACCGGGTGGATCATCCGGCCGTGCATCGGCAGCGCGTCCGCCATCACCTGCCCGTCCAGCCCGATCCGGCGCAGCGCGTCGAGGCCGCGCTCGGACAGCGCCAGGTTGATCGAGCGGCCCCGCTCGACCGTCCCGGTACGCGGATCCGGCCGCCGCTCGTAGAGCGCCACCGGGTAGCCGCGCCGGGCCAGGAAGCAGGCCAGCAGACAGCCGGCCAGCCCGGCCCCGACCACCGCGATCTCGTCGCGTTCCGTGCTCATGAGTGCTTCTCCACC
>NZ_JAEVHJ010000231.1:0-10859 GCF_016802855.1 Micromonospora sp. ATA51
GTACTCCGGCAACCCGTCGGCCCCCGGCGGCTGGACGGCTCCGGGTGCCGGCTGGGGTCCGATGCCGCCGGCGGTCGGGTCCCCGGCCCGGGCCGGTGCCGCCGCCCCCGCGCGAGCCGGCCCGCCCACCGAAGCGGGTCGATCCGGTCCCCGGCACGCCCTTCGGCGTGGTCCACCTGGACGTGCCGCCGGTGACCTCGGGGCTGGCCGTGGGGTCGCTGGTGACCGGGATCGCCGCCATCCTGGTCTCGTTCCTGGTGCTCTGCTTCGGGGTTGCCGGCCCCGACTACGGCGGCGCCTGGGCCGCCGGGGCGTTCACCGTGCTCGGTGGCCTGGCCGGGACGGCGGCGATCGTCGCCGGTCTGTTGGCGCGGCGGCAGATCCGGCGGCCGGCGCCGCGCCCGCGGTCCGCTTCACCGGCAACGGGCTTGCCGTGGCCGGCCTGAGCTGTGGCGGGGTGGGGTTGCTGCTCAGCCTGCTCGGGCTCGGCCTGGCGCTGGTGGTCCAGCTGGTGTGACCGGATTCACCTTCGGTCCGGCGCGTCGATGACCTCATCGGGCGGGCGGGCCCGGCGGTCCGGCCCCCGGGCGGAACCGGGGCCGCCGGGCCGTCCCGCGGGGAAGCCGGTACACTTGTCACCGTAGGTGCCCATTGCGGGTGGGCGGGCATGACGGGTTCGGCCGGCGGGCTACGACGCAGTTCTTCCGGACCGCTCCGTTTTGACCTGCGCGGCTGTGGTAGGTACTCTTTCCCCTTGTGCCCGGGCCAGCCCGGGCAATGCGTGCGTGCGCTGGAACCGGTCCACCGGTGATCGCGCGGAGCACGATCAAAGCCAAAGATCCGGCGCTCGGTGATCTGTGTGCCGGTGACACACCCGGTACGACGCGCGAGCGCGCGATCGGAACCGTGATCCGGGCGACACGCCCGACCGCGGGTGCTGGGGCCTCCGTCAGGTGGCCCTGGTTGGAATGTAAGAGAGCCGTCCATCAGGCCGGCTACGAGCAGACGGTGCGGCCGCGACAGCGGCCGAAGGGAGCGGAGAAACCCGGTGCCCACGATCCAGCAGTTGGTCCGAAAGGGCCGCCAGGCCAAGACGACCAAGACCAAGACCCCGGCGCTGAAGGGCAGTCCTCAGCGGCGCGGTGTGTGCACCCGCGTGTACACCACCACCCCCAAGAAGCCGAACTCGGCGCTCCGCAAGGTCGCTCGTGTCAAGCTCAGCAGCCAGATCGAGGTGACCGCCTACATCCCGGGCGTGGGTCACAACCTGCAGGAGCACTCGATCGTGCTCGTCCGCGGCGGCCGGGTGAAGGACCTCCCCGGCGTGCGTTACAAGATCGTCCGCGGTTCGCTGGACACCCAGGGTGTCCGCAACCGCAAGCAGGCGCGCAGCCGTTACGGCGCGAAGAAGGAGAAGAGCTGACATGCCGCGTAAGGGACCCGCTCCGCGGAAGCCGCTGGTCGCTGACCCGGTGTACAACTCGCCGCTGGTCACCCAGCTGGTCAACAAGATCCTGATGCGCGGCAAGCGTCAGCTCGCCGAGCGCATCGTGTACGCCGCCCTGGAGGGCTGCCGCGAGAAGAGCGGCACCGACCCGGTCGTCACCCTGAAGCGGGCGATGGACAACGTCAAGCCGACCCTCGAGGTGCGCAGCCGCCGTGTCGGTGGCGCCACCTACCAGGTTCCGGTCGAGGTCCGCCCGTCCCGGGCGACCACCCTCGGGCTGCGCTGGCTGGTGACGTACTCCAAGGCGCGTCGCGAGAAGACCATGGTCGAGCGGCTGATGAACGAGCTGCTGGACGCGAGCAACGGCCTCGGTGCCGCCGTCAAGCGGCGCGAGGACACGCACAAGATGGCCGAGTCCAACAAGGCCTTCGCGCACTACCGCTGGTAACACCTTGGTTCCGGTGCCCACGCGGCGCCGGAACCGCCACCAGTTGTGTCGAGACGACGATAAGTAGGGATTGAAGTGGCCGCCGCAGACGCGCTCGCCAACGTACGCAACATCGGCATCATGGCGCACATCGATGCCGGTAAGACCACGACCACCGAGCGGATCCTGTTCTACACCGGTATCACGTACAAGATCGGTGAGGTCCACGAGGGCGCTGCCGTCATGGACTGGATGGAGCAGGAGCAGGAGCGTGGTATCACCATCACCTCCGCTGCTACCAAGTGTGAGTGGAAGGGCCACACGATCCAGATCATCGACACGCCCGGTCACGTCGACTTCACGGTCGAGGTCGAGCGGTCGCTGCGGGTGCTGGACGGTGCGGTCGCGGTCTACGACGGTGTCGCCGGCGTGGAGCCGCAGACGGAGAACGTCTGGCGTCAGGCCGACAAGTACCACGTCCCGCGGATGTGCTTCGTCAACAAGCTCGACCGGACCGGTGCCGACTTCTTCCGCTGCGTCCAGATGATGATCGACCGGCTCAACGCCACCCCGCTGGTGCTCCAGATCCCGATCGGGCTCGAGGGTGACCACATCGGCGTCGTCGACCTGATCAACATGCGCGCCCTCACCTGGCGTGGGGAGACCCAGAAGGGTGAGGACTACGCCATCGAGGAGATCCCGGCCGAGCTGGCCGACTCCGCGGCGGAGTGGCGCGAGAAGCTGATGGAGACCCTGGCCGACGTCGACGACTCGGTGATGGAGAAGTACCTGGAGGGCGAGGAGATCTCCGTCGCGGAGATCAAGGCCGCCATCCGGCGGGCCACCATCGCCAGCAAGGCCAACCCGGTGCTCTGCGGCTCGGCGTTCAAGAACAAGGGCGTGCAGCCCATGCTCGACGCCGTGGTCGACTTCCTGCCGTCGCCGCTGGACGTCCCGGCCATCGAGGGCACCGCGACCGACGGCGAGACCCCGCTGCAGCGGAAGCCGTCGAAGTCCGAGCCGTTCTCCGGCCTGGCCTTCAAGATCCAGACCGACAAGCACCTCGGCAAGCTCACCTACGTCCGGGTCTACTCGGGTGTGGTCGAGACCGGTACCCAGGTGGTCAACTCCACCAAGGACCGCAAGGAGCGGATCGGCAAGATCTACCAGATGCACGCCAACAAGCGGGAAGAGCGCGGCTCGGCCCAGGCTGGCGACATCATCGCGGTGCAGGGTCTCAAGCAGACCACCACCGGTGACACCCTGTCCGATCCGGCGAACCCGGTCATCCTGGAGTCGATGACCTTCCCGGAGCCGGTCATCGAGGTCGCCATCGAGCCGAAGACCAAGGCCGACCAGGAGAAGCTCAGCACCGCCATCCAGCGGCTGGCCGAGGAGGACCCGACCTTCCGCGTCAAGCTGGACGAGGAGACGGGTCAGACCGTCATCTCCGGCATGGGCGAGCTGCACCTGGACATCCTGGTCGACCGGATGCGCCGCGAGTTCAACGTCGAGGCGAACATCGGTAAGCCGCAGGTGGCGTACCGCGAGACCATCCGCCGCAAGGTGGACAAGGTCGAGTACACCCACAAGAAGCAGACCGGTGGTTCCGGCCAGTACGCCCGCGTGATCGTGAGCATCGAGCCGCTGCCGCTGGACAACGACTCGCCGACCTACGAGTTCGCGAACGCCGTCACCGGTGGCCGCATCCCCCGGGAGTTCATCCCTTCGGTGGACGCGGGCGCCCAGGACGCCATGCAGTACGGCATCCTCGCCGGCTTCCCGCTGGTGGGTGTCAAGCTGACCCTGCTGGACGGCCAGTACCACGAGGTCGACTCGTCGGAAATGGCATTCAAGATCGCCGGCTCGATGGTGATGAAGGACGCGGCCCGCAAGGCCGACCCGGCGTTGCTCGAGCCGATGATGGCCGTTGAGGTCACCACTCCTGAGGAGAACATGGGTGACGTCATCGGCGACCTCAACTCCCGCCGCGGCATCATCCAGGCGATGGAGGAGCGCAGTGGCGCCCGCATCGTGAAGGCTCTGGTGCCGTTGTCGGAGATGTTCGGCTACGTCGGCGACCTGCGGTCGAAGACCCAGGGCCGGGCTAGCTACAGCATGCAGTTCGACTCCTACGCCGAGGTTCCGCAGAGCGTCGCGAAGGAGATCATCGCCAAGGCGACGGGTGAGTGACGCTCACCTGAGTTCGATCCGATGATCCGGGGCTGGTCGCGGGAGGGGTTCCCGCCCGTGACCACCTCGTCGGGTTGTGTGAGACCGGGCCTGTAGGCTTCATCGCCGCAGAACCCACAAAAGCTCTCCGGCCGTCAGGCCGGAAAGGCTGTCGACAGAGTCCTAAGCGCCGACCGGCGCGCCGGGGCGAACGAACCAAGAAGTCCACAGGAGGACACCAGTGGCGAAGGCGAAGTTCGAGCGGACTAAGCCGCACGTCAACATCGGCACCATTGGTCACATCGACCACGGTAAGACGACGCTGACGGCGGCCATCACCAAGGTCCTGCACGACAGGTATCCGGATGTCAACCCCTACACGCCTTTCGACGAGATCGACAAGGCGCCGGAGGAGAAGGCCCGCGGTATCACGATCTCGATCGCACACGTCGAGTACCAGACCGAGGCGCGGCACTACGCACACGTCGACTGCCCCGGTCACGCTGACTACATCAAGAACATGATCACCGGTGCCGCGCAGATGGACGGCGCGATCCTGGTGGTGGCGGCGACCGACGGCCCGATGCCGCAGACCCGCGAGCACGTGCTGCTGGCCCGCCAGGTCGGCGTGCCCTACATCGTCGTGGCGCTGAACAAGAGCGACATGGTCGACGACGAGGAGCTCCTGGAGCTCGTCGAGCTCGAGGTCCGCGAGCTGCTGTCGGCGCAGGAGTACCCGGGCGACGACCTGCCGGTTGTGCGCGTCTCGGCGCTGAAGGCGCTCGAGGGCGAGCCGGAGTGGACCGAGCGGCTCATGGAGCTGATGAACGCGGTTGACACTGCGATTCCGCAGCCCGAGCGGGAGACCGAGAAGCCGTTCCTCATGCCGATCGAGGACGTCTTCACGATCACCGGTCGTGGCACGGTCGTCACCGGTCGCGCGGAGCGTGGCATCCTCAAGCCGAACGAGGAGGTGGAGATCGTCGGCATCCGCGAGAAGTCGCAGAAGACGGTCTGCACCGGCATCGAGATGTTCCGCAAGCTGCTCGACGAGGCCCGCGCGGGCGAGAACGTCGGTCTGCTGCTGCGTGGCATCAAGCGCGAGGACGTCGAGCGCGGCATGGTGGTCGTCAAGCCCGGCACCAGCACCCCGCACACCGAGTTCGAGGCGACGGTCTACATCCTCTCCAAGGAGGAGGGCGGCCGGCACACCCCGTTCTTCCAGAACTACCGTCCGCAGTTCTACTTCCGGACCACGGACGTCACCGGCGTCGTCACGCTGCCCGAGGGCACCGAGATGGTCATGCCGGGCGACAACACCACGATGACCGTGAAGCTGATCCAGCCCATCGCGATGGAGGAAAACCTCAAGTTCGCGATCCGGGAGGGTGGCCGTACGGTCGGCGCGGGTCGCGTCACCAACATCATCAAGTGAGCTGGGTAACCCCGATTAGCGTCGCCGCCGGTCGTGCGGCATACTAGTCAGGTTGCGTAACGACGGTTAGTCGCCCGCGTCCGGTGGAAGCTGGACCTCCGGGAGACGAACAGTCGCGCGTAGGGTGGTTGATCGCCCCAGGCGGTCAACCACCTCGCACGGCGTCCAGGTCGCGGGTTCGCGATCGGCGCCTTGACCCACCGCGTGGTCAGAGAATCGCTCCGGAGTCCCGGGGCGGAGCCTGGTCCGAGGGCGCGACACGCCCGACCGCGGGGGTCGGCGAAGTGGGCCTGTACCAGCCGGTACAGGTGCCCGCAACACAGCGGCATCGAGAGAAGGAACAGAAGCCACCATGGCGGGACAGAAGATCCGCATCCGGCTCAAGGCCTATGACCACGAGGTCGTCGACTCCTCGGCTCGGAAGATCGTCGAGACGGTGACGCGTACCGGGGCGCAGGTCGCTGGCCCGGTGCCGCTGCCCACGGAGATCAACCGTTTCTGCGTCATCCGCTCGCCGCACAAGTACAAGGACTCGCGCGAGCACTTCGAGATGCGCACGCACAAGCGTCTGATCGACATCATCGACCCGACCCCGAAGACGGTCGACTCGCTCATGCGCCTCGACCTGCCGGCTGGCGTCGACATCGAGATCAAGCTGTAGGGACCGGACAAATGGACAGGCAAGTCAAGGGGATCCTGGGCGCAAAGCTCGGCATGACCCAGGTCTGGGACAACAACCGAGTTGTCCCCGTGACCGTGGTTCAGGCTGGCCCGTGCGTCATCAGCCAGGTTCGTAGCGCCGAGAAGGACGGTTACTCCGCGGTCCAGCTGGCGTACGGCACGATCGACCCGCGCAAGGTCAAGAAGCCGATCAGCGGGCACTACGCGAAGGCGGACGTGGCGCCGCGCCGGCACATCGTCGAGCTGCGCACCGCGGACGCCGCGGACTACTCGCTGGGCCAGGAGGTCACGGTCGAGGAGTTCCCGGCGGGCGTCACCATCGACGTCACCGGCAAGACCAAGGGCAAGGGCTACGCCGGCCCGATGAAGCGGCACGGCTTCCACGGCCTGCGCGCCAGCCACGGTGTCGAGCGCAAGCACCGCTCGCCGGGCTCCATCGGCGCCTGCGCCACCCCGGGTCGCGTCTTCAAGGGCACCCGGATGGCGGGCCGGATGGGTGGCGTGCGCTACACCGTCCAGAACCTGACCGTCCAGGCGGTCGACACCGAGAACAACCTCCTGCTCGTCCGCGGTGCCATCCCCGGCCCCAAGGGCGCGCTGGTCCTGGTCCGTACCGCGGCCAAGACCAAGGTGAAGAAGGGCGGTGCGGCCAAGTGACCACCGTTGACGTCCGCAACGTCGAGGGCGCCAAGAGCGGCTCCGTCGAGCTGCCGGCCGACATCTTCGACGTCCAGGCCAACCTCGCGCTGATGCACCAGGTCGTGGTGGCCCAGCTCGCGGCGGCCCGGCAGGGCACGCACAAGGTCAAGACCCGCGGCGAGGTCGCCGGCGGCGGCAAGAAGCCGTACAAGCAGAAGGGCACCGGTCGTGCCCGCCAGGGCTCGATCCGCGCGCCGCAGTTCGCCGGCGGTGGCGTGGTCCACGGCCCGGTGCCGCGCGACTACAGCCAGCGGACCCCGAAGAAGATGAAGGCCGCCGCCCTGCGTGGCGCCCTCTCCGACCGGGCCCGCGCCGGGCAGGTGCACGTCGTCGAGGCGTTCGTCTCGGGCGAGAAGCCGTCGACCAAGGCCGCTCTGGCCACGCTGACCAAGCTGACCGAGGCCCGTCGGGTCCTGGTCGTGCTGAGCAGCACCGACGAGCTGAACTGGGTGTCGCTGCGCAACGAGCCGCGGGTGCACCTGATCGAGGCCGGCCAGCTCAACACGTACGACGTGCTGGTGGCCGACGACGTGGTCTTCACCAAGGACGCCCTGGACGAGTTCCTGGGTGTTCCCGCCGAGACCACCGAGGAGGGTGGCAAGTGAGCACGATCGCCGATCCGCGCGACATCATCGTCGCGCCGGTCGTCTCGGAGAAGAGCTACAGCGAGCTGAACCGCAACTGGTACACCTTCCTGGTGCACCCGGACGCCAACAAGACCGAGATCAAGATTGCTATCCAGCAGATCTTCAACGTCCGCGTCCTGACGGTCAACACGCTCAACCGCGAGGGCAAGCGCAAGCGCACCAAGACCGGCTTCGGTCAGCGCAAGTCCACCAAGCGGGCGATCGTGAAGCTGGCTGACGGTGACCGTATCGAGGCCTTCGGCGGCCCGGTCAGCTGAGGGGTGTAGACAATGGCTATCCGTAAGTACAAGCCGACGACGCCGGGCCGGCGTGGCTCGAGCGTCGCCGACTTCGCCGAGATCACCCGGTCGACGCCCGAGAAGTCGCTGCTGGCTCCGCTGCCGAAGAAGGGCGGACGCAACGCCCACGGCCGGATCACCACGCGGCACCACGGTGGCGGTCACAAGCGCCAGTACCGCCTGATCGACTTCAAGCGGGTCGACAAGGACGGCGTGCCGGCGAAGGTCGCCCACATCGAGTACGACCCGAACCGCACCGCGCGCATCGCGCTGCTGCACTACGCCGACGGCGAGAAGCGCTACATCATCGCGCCGAAGGACCTGAAGCAGGGCGACGCCGTCGAGTCCGGTCCGGGCGCCGACATCAAGCCGGGCAACAACCTGCCGCTGCGCAACATCCCGGTCGGTACCACCATCCACAACGTGGAGCTGCGTCCGGGCGGCGGCGCCAAGCTGGCCCGTTCGGCCGGCGTCGGCATCCAGCTGCTCGGCCGTGAGGGCGTCTACGCGACCCTCCGCATGCCGTCCGGTGAGATCCGGCGGGTGGACGTGCGCTGCCGCGCCAGCATCGGCGAGATCGGCAACGCCGACCAGTCGAACATCAACTGGGGCAAGGCCGGCCGGATGCGGTGGAAGGGCAAGCGCCCGACCGTCCGTGGTGTCGCGATGAACCCGGTCGACCACCCGCACGGTGGTGGTGAGGGTAAGACCTCCGGTGGTCGCCACCCGGTCAACCCGCAGGGTAAGCCCGAGGGCCGCACCCGTCGTAAGGGCCAGCCGAGTGACCGGCTGATCGTCCGCCGCCGCTACGCCACGCGTAAGCGCGGCTGAGGGAGATAAGACATGCCTCGCAGCCTGAAGAAGGGCCCGTTCGTCGACGACCACCTGCTCAAGAAGGTGGAGACGCAGAACGACAAGGGCTCGAAGAACGTCATCAAGACCTGGTCGCGGCGCTCGACGATCATCCCGGAGATGCTGGGTCACACGATCGCCGTGCACGACGGACGCAAGCACGTCCCGGTGTTCGTGACCGAGGCGATGGTCGGGCACAAGCTCGGCGAGTTCGCGCTGACCCGCACGTTCAAGGGTCACGAGAAGGACGACCGGAAGAGCCGTCGGCGCTGACGCCGCGGGCATACGGATAGAGGAACAAGGGGTTACAGCGATGCCAGGAAAGGGCGACGCTCCGGTGCTTCCGGGCGCGCGGGCGGTTGCGCGGCACGTGCGCATCTCGCCGATGAAGGCGCGCCGGGTGGTCAACCTCGTCCGCGGCCTGCCCGCGAAGGAGGCGCTCACGGTGCTGCAGTTCGCGCCGCAGGCTGCGAGCGAGCAGGTGTACAAGGTGCTCGCGAGTGCGATCGCCAACGCGGAGAACAACGAGCGGCTGGACCCCGACGCGCTGCTCGTCAGCGAGGCGTTCGTCGACGAGGGCCCGACCATGAAGCGGTTCCGGCCGCGGGCGCAGGGCCGGGCGTTCCGGATCCGCAAGCGCACCTGCCACATCACCGTGGCGGTCGAGGCGGTCGCGCCGGCCGCGCCGAAGAAGTCCGCGGCGAAGAAGGCCGCCCCGGCGCAGCAGGCCGAGGCCGCTGAGACGGAGAGCAAGACGGAGGGTGCCGAGTAATGGGTCAGAAGGTTCACCCCACTGGGTTCCGGCTCGGCATCTC
Source organism: Micromonospora sp. ATA51 (assembly GCF_016802855.1). NCBI lineage: Bacteria > Bacillati > Actinomycetota > Actinomycetes > Micromonosporales > Micromonosporaceae > Micromonospora > Micromonospora sp. ATA51. The sequence goes on from NZ_JAEVHJ010000231.1 coordinate 9,454, forward strand.
GACCGACTGGAAGTCCCGCTGGTTCGCGGACAAGCTCTACAAGGACTACATCGGCGAGGATGTCAAGATCCGCCGGATGATGTCCAAGGGCCTCGAGCGTGCCGGCATCTCCAAGGTCGACATCGAGCGCACCCGGGACCGGGTCCGCGTCGACATCCACACCGCCCGGCCGGGCATCGTCATCGGCCGTAAGGGTGCGGAGGCCGATCGGATCCGCGGCGAGCTCGAGAAGCTCACCGGCAAGCAGGTGCAGCTGAACATCATCGAGGTGAAGAACCCCGAGTCGGACGCGCAGCTGGTCGCGCAGGGCGTGGCCGAGCAGCTGTCCAGCCGGGTCAGCTTCCGTCGGGCGATGCGCAAGGCGATGCAGTCGGCCATGAAGAACCCGGTCTGCAAGGGCATCCGGGTGCAGGTCTCGGGCCGTCTCGGCGGCGCCGAGATGAGCCGGACCGAGTTCTACCGCGAGGGTCGGGTTCCGCTGCACACGCTGCGGGCCAACATCGAGTACGGCTTCTTCGAGGCTCGTACCACCTTCGGCCGGATCGGCGTGAAGGTCTGGATCTACAAGGGCGACGCCGTCCCGGGCCGGGAGGCTCCGGCCGAGGCCGGTCCGTCCCGCCCGCGCCGCGACCGCGGCGACCGCCCCGAGCGGCCGCGCCGTGGCCGGTCGGGTTCGTCCGGCACGACCGCCGGTGGCACCGAGGCCGGCCGGGCTGCCGCGACCACCATCGCGCAGCAGGCCGAGACGCCGAGCGGCGAGCCGGTTGACGCCGGCGCTGTCGCCGCCGCGGCAGAAACTCAGCAGGAGGGCTGACAGATGCTGATGCCGCGCAAGCCCCCGAAGGGCTTCCGCAAGCCGCACCACCCGGACCGCCACGGCGCGTCCAAGGGTGGTAACCGGGTGGTGTTCGGCGAGTTCGGGATCCAGGCTCTCGAGCCGGCGTACGTGACCAACCGGCAGATCGAGTCGGCGCGTATCGCGATGACCCGTCACATCAAGCGTGGCGGCAAGGTCTGGATCACGATCTTCCCGGACCAGGCGCTGACCAAGAAGCCGGCCGAAACCCGGATGGGTTCCGGTAAGGGTTCGCCCGAGTGGTGGGTCGCCAACGTCAAGCCGGGGCGGGTTCTCTTCGAGATGTCCTTCCCCAACGAGCAGATCGCGCGAGAAGCGATGCGTCGCGCGATCCACAAGCTCCCGATGAAGTGCCGCATTGTTACGCGCGAAGTGGGTGAATCCTGATGGCAGCGGGCGTCAAGCCTTCCGAGCTGCGTGAGCTCTCCGAGGAGGAGCTGGTCACGAAGCTGCGTGAGGCCAAGGCGGAGCTGTTCAACCTCCGCGTGCAGGCCGCAACCGGGCAGCTGGACAACAACCGGCGGCTGCAGGTCATCCGTCGGGAGATCGC
>NZ_JAEVHJ010000232.1:0-10702 GCF_016802855.1 Micromonospora sp. ATA51
GCCGCCACGCGCGCGGCGCCGCGACGGGGGAGCGGGCCGGCCGGGACCTGCGGGACGTGCGGCTGCTGGTCGGCTCCGGCGGGGTGCTGCGCCACGCGACGCCCACCGACGCCGCCGGTGTGCTGGGCGCGGTGCTGGGTGACCACGCCGGCGGGTGCCGCTGCCGCGCGCGGCCCGGCCCGTCGTCGACGTCGACTACGTCCTGGCCGCCGGTGGGCTCCTCGCCGCCGACCATCCGGCGGCGGCGCGGGCGTTGCTGCGCCGTCATCTGGACCGCTGAGAGCACCGACGGTCGTCGGATCGAGACGCGCCGACGCGACACGCCGTGTCGCAACACACGACAGGCCCGGGTGGGTTGACAGCGGGCGGGGTGCAGAACGTACCGTCTTTGAGTCCTACCACGGGAAGCGGCTGTTGTTCGCTTCGTCCCTTCGTCCGCTGGCCGAGTGACACTGATGCACCTCGTCGCGGCGGCCAGGTCCAGCGGGCGGGGGTCGGCGGGGCGGCGCGGACCGGCCGCGGTTACCGGTGTACGGGCGGGGTGAAAGGCACGGCCAGTAGACAACGGCCAGGCGGGGGCAGCCAGTCCGCGTCCGGTCGGTCCGAAGGTCGGCGCCGTTCATCCTCGTCCCACCGGCCGGGAAGGGCCTGGGAGCATCGGGGCGCGGCGCGAGCCGCGCCCCGATTTCGTTCCCCGTCTCAGACCTCCCGCCGGTACGCCTCCAGCCGGTCGGCGAGCAGCACCGGCCGGCTCAACGCGAGCAGGTGCCCGCCGGGCAGCTCGTCGGGCTCCACGCCGAGACGCTCACGCGCGAGCCGCCGCTGGAACTCCAGCGGGAAGAACCGGTCGTCGCGGCCGGACACCACCCGGGTCGGCACGTCCGGCCAGCGGCGCAGCGGATTGGGCCGGGTGAACACCGCCGGCGACTCCGACGGCCCGCCGGCGGCCAGGAGCCGCGCCGTCACCTCCTGCGGCACGTCGTGGAAGAAGTCCACCGCCAGGTCCACATCGGCGTCCGGGTCGCGGCCCTGCGCGGCCGCGTATGCGGCGCGGGCCGGCGCGTGGCCGGTGGCCGCCCACCAGTCGCCCGCGGTCTCCCCGGGCGCGGGGATCATCGGGTTGACCAGCACCAGCAGCCGCACCGCCGGATGGTCGGCGACCAGCGGCGCGGTGAACGCGCCCAGCGACTGCGCCACCAGCGTCACGTCCCGGTGGCCGTCGACCGCGGCGCGGACCGTGTCGGCGTACTCGGGCAGGGCGGCGTGTTCGTCGGCGGCGGGCAGGTCCACCGCCACCGCCTCCCGGCCCCGGCGGCGCAGCTCGTCGACGAGCAGCCGCCAGTAGTCGCCGCTGCCACCGGCACCGGGAATCAGCACGTACGTCATCGTCGCCCCCGTGGTCGCATGTGGCACAGGATGCCAGCCGGGTCCGACAGGTGCGGGCGGGAACGCGCCAGGGTCAGCGGGCGGCGGGGCGGGCGCGGACGTGCAGCCGCTCGCCCTGCGGGCCGAACAGGGTGAGCAGTTCCGCGGGCTGCGAATCCGGGTTGGCGACCGCGTGCGGCAGGCGGGTGTCGAACTCGGCGACCTCGCCGGGGGTCAGCAGCAGGTCGTGTTCGGCCAGCAGCAGGCGGACCGGCCGGACAGCACGTACAGCCACTCGTGGCCCTCGTGGGTCTGCTGTCGCGGCTCGGCGGGGGTGTGCGGCGGCAGGATCTGCTTGAACGCCTGCAGGCCGCCCGGGCGGCGGGTCAGCGGCAGGAACGTGATGCCGTGGCGGACGATCGGGCGCGGGTGCACCCGCGGGTCGCCGGTGGCCGGCGCGCCCACCAACTCGTCCAGCGGCACCTGATGGGCGCGGGCGAGGGGCAGCAGCAGCTCCAGGGTGGGCCGGCGGCCACCGGACTCCAACCGGGACAGGGTGCTGACCGAGATGCCGGTGGTCTCCGCGAGCTGGGCCAGGGTGACGCCGCGCCGGGTGCGCAGGGCCCGCAGCCGGGGACCCACCGCCGCCAGCACCGCCGACTCCTCGTTTGCCATAACAGCAACATTACTTGCCGCCGAGCCGGGTCGGGCGCACGGTGGGCACCGACAACAGCGACGGAGGCGACGATGAACGACAGATACGACGTGGTGGTGGTCGGCGGTGGGCCGCCGGGCTCGCCGGGGCGCTGGCCCTGGCCCGGGCGCGGCGGTCCGTGCTCGTGATCGACGCGGGGCAGCCCCGCAACGCGCCGGCCGGGCAGGTGCACAACTTCCTCGGCCACGACGGCACGCCGCCGGCCGACCTGCTCGCCGCCGGCCGCGACGAGGTCACCCGGTACGGCGGCGAGATCGTCGCCGGGACGGCCGAGGACGCGACGCGCGACGGCGACGGGTTCCTGGTGACCCTGCACGACGGGCGGGACGTGCGGGCCCGGCGGCTGCTGGTCACCACCGGGCTGGTCGACGAACTGCCCGACGTGCCCGGGCTGGCCGGGCGGTGGGGACGCGACGTGCTGCACTGCCCGTACTGCCACGGCTGGGAGGTCCGGGACCGGCGGATCGGGGTGCTGGCCACCGGGCCCCTCGCGGCGCACCAGGCGCAGCTGTGGCGGCAGTGGAGCCCGCACGTGACGCTGCTGCTGCACGACGTCCCGGAGCCGGACGCGGAGGAGGCCGAGCGGCTGGCGGCGCGCGGGATCGCCGTCGTCGACGGCCCGGTCGCCGCGCTGGAGGTGACCGGCGACGCGCTCACCGGGGTGCGGCTGACCTCCGGCGAGGTCGTCGCGCTCGACGCCGTGGTGGTGGCCGCCCGGGCCACCGCGCGGGCGGGCGTGCTGCGGTCGCTCGGGCTGGCCCCGGCCGACGTGGAGATGGCCGGTCACGTCGTCGGCGCGCAGATCCCCGCCGACCCGACCGGCGCCACCGCCGTGCCCGGCGTGTGGGTGGCGGGCAACGTCGCCGACGTACCGCGCGCAGGTGGTCACGGCCGCCGGGGCCGGGCTGACCGCCGGCGCGGCCATCAACGCCGACCTGGTCGCCGAGGAGACCGACGACGCCGTCGCCGGCTACCGGCGTGACCTGAGCACGATGTTCGAGCGGGCCGCCTGGGAGGAGCGCTACCAGGCCCGGCCGGCGGTGTGGAGCGGGCGGCCCAACCCGCAACTGGTGGCCGAGGCCACCGCCCTGGCTCCGGGGCGGGCGCTGGAGGTCGGCTGCGGCGAGGGCGCCGACGCCGTCTGGCTCGCGCAGCGGGGCTGGCAGGTCACCGCGGTCGACATCGCCGACACCGCCCTGCGGCGGGCCGCCGCGCACGCCGAAGCGGCCGGCGAGCCGGTTGCCGCGCGGATCACCTGGACGCAGGCCGACCTGCGGGAACAGCCGCCGGCCGGCCGGTACGACCTGGTGTCGGCGCAGTACATGCACCTGCCCGGCGACGCGCGACGGCAGCTGTTCGCGCGGCTGGCCGCCGCGGTCGCCCGGGGCGGCACCCTGCTGATCGTCGGGCACCACCCGTCCGACCTGCGGACCACCGCACACCGGATGCACTTCCCCGACATGATGTACACCGCCGAGGAGGTCGCCGCCGACCTCGACCCCGACGTGTGGCAGGTGTGTGCGGCCGAGGCCCGGCCGCGGGCCGCGGTGGACCACGACGGACGCGACATCACCATCCACGACGCCGTGCTGGTGGCACGCCGCAGCTGAACCCGGCGGCCACCTGCCGCTGCCCGCGCCCACCGAAGCCCCCGTCGACGCCACGCCGGTCTGGTCATACCAGGTATCCTGCCTGGTATGACCAGACCGGTGAGGAAGCTGTCGATCTCCGTTCCACCGGACGTCGCCGAGCGCCTGGAGCGTGAGCCCAACGCCAGCGCCTACCTGGTGGAGGCCGCCCGTGCGCTCATGCGTCGGGAGGCGCTGACCGCCGAACTGGCGCACCAGGGCATCCAGGTCACCGAGGACGGTGTGGCCCGGGCGAGGGCGGCACGCGCCGCGGTGGACGCGGCGTGGCCGCCCGAGCGCTACCAGGCGGTGCGCGAGCGGGTCCGCCACGCGGTCGACAACGAGGTCACCGGCTCCTCGCAGGCGCCGGCCGCGTGACGGCGTACGACGCGCCGCCGGTGCGGCTGATGCTGGACCGGTCCGCGCTGCTGGCCTACCTGGCCGGTTCGGTGCACGTGGGGGAGCCGCTGCACGAGGTGATCGCCGACGGGGTGCGGTTCGGCGTGACCGCCGTGACCGCCGCCGAGACCCTCGCCGTCGTCGACGACCCGAAGGACCGGGCGGCGCTGCACCGGCTGCTCGGTCTGGACGCGTGCGCCATGCTGCCGACTCCCGCCGGGTCGTGGCAGGAACTGGCCTACTGGCGGGGCTTCACCGGCCGCGTGGACCTGGCCACCACGGTGCTGGCCTGCCTGGAGCACGACGCCCCGATCCTGACCGGGGAGCCGCGGTACGGCGACGGGGACCTGCCGGTGATCCCACTGCCCGACTAGGCAGGCCACCGCACCGGCATCGGACGGCGCCGGCCGGGTAGCCTTCGGCCCGTGATCGTGGTGAGGTGCCGGTGACGATGCTCGACCGGGAAGAGGCGCGTGCCACCGCCGGGGTACGCGACGGCGGGACCGGACGTCCGCTCCCGTTGAAGGTGGCCGTGCCGCTGGCGCTCGTGGCCGGACTGGCGCTGCTGGCCGCGTTCCCCCCGTACGGGGTGTGGCCGCTGGCGCCGGTCGGCGTGGCGCTGCTGGCCGCGGCCGCGCACCGGCGGCGGCTGCGCGCCGGCGCCGGGCTGGGCTTCCTCACCGGGGTGGCGCTGTTCGCGCCGCTGCTGGAATGGACGAACCTGCACACCGGCTACCTGCCGTGGGTGCTGCTGTCCCTGCTGCAGGCCGGCTACCTGGCGCTGCTCGGCGCGGCCACCGCCTGGGTGACCCCGCTGGCCGAGCGGTGGCGGTGGGCGTGGCCGGCGCTGACCGGGCTGCTGTGGGTGGGGCAGGAGGCGCTGCGGGACCGCACCCCCTTCGGTGGGTTCCCGTGGGGGCGGTTGGCGTTCAGCCAGGACTCCTCGCCGCTGCTGCCGCTGGCCGCGCTCGGCGGGGCCCCGCTGGTGACCTTCGCGGTGGCGCTGGCCGGCGGGCTGCTGGTCGCCGTCGCCTGGCGGCCGTGGCAGCACCAGGCCGGTCAGTGGCGGCCGGTGGCCGGGCTGCTCGCCGCGCTGGCCGTCGTCCTCGGCGCCGGGTCGGCGGTGCCCGTCGGCGTACGCGGCGGCGGCGACAGCGTCACCGTGGCCATCGTGCAGGGCAACGTGCCCCGGCTCGGGCTGGACTTCAACGCCCAACGCCAGGCCGTGCTCAACAACCACGTCGACGCCACGCTGACCCTCGCCGCGCAGGTCGCCGCCGGGGCGCAGCCCCGACCGGACCTGGTGGTCTGGCCGGAGAACTCAAGCGACATCGACCCGCTGCGCAACCCCGGCGCCGGGGACCGCATCTCCCAGGCCGCCGACGCCATCGGCGCGCCGATCCTGGTCGGCGCGGTGCTGCTCGGCCCGGGCGAAGGGCAGGTCCGCAACGCCGGCCTGCTGTGGCGGCCCGGCAGCGGAGCCGACCTCGATCAGCTCTACACCAAGCGGCACCCGGTGCCGTTCGCCGAGTACGTGCCGCTGCGTTCCATCGCCCGGGCGGTCAGCTCCGAGGTCGACCGGGTCCGCTCCGACTTCGTCGCGGGCACCCACCCCGGCGTGCTCGACGCCGGGCCGGCGGTGCTCGGCGACGTGATCTGCTTCGAGGTCGCCTACGACGGCATCGTCCGGGACACCGTCACCGGCGGCGCGCAGCTGCTGGTGGTGCAGACCAACAACGCCACCTTCGACGTGGCCGAGGCCCGCCAGCAGTTGGCCATGGTGCGGCTGCGGGCGGTCGAGCACGGCCGGGCCGCGCTGATGGCCTCCACGGTCGGAGTGTCCGGGTTCGTTACCCCGGACGGGCGGGTAACCGGTGCCACCGGATTCAACACCGCGGCGGTGGTGGTCCGGCAGATGCAGCTCGGGGACGGTCGTACGCCGGCCACCCGGGCGGGAGTGTGGCCGGAGGTGGCGCTCGCGGCGCTCGCCGTCGCGGCCCTGGCCGGCGCGGCGGTGCTGCGCCGCCGCCGGGAGGCGCCCCCGACTAGGACGACTGGGCCGGTACGCGCGGAAGGGCGGTAACGCGGTGGTCGAGGCAGCCGAGAGGCGGACGGTCGGCCATCCCGGGGTGGGACGGGTCCTCGTGGTCATCCCCACCTACAACGAGGCCGACAACGTCACCCGGATCGTCGCCCGGGTACGCGAGGCCGCGCCCGCGGTGGAGATCCTCGTCGCCGACGACAACAGCCCCGACGGCACCGGCGCGATCGCCGACGCCCTCGCCCGGACCGACCCGCAGGTGCACGTGCTGCACCGGCAGAGCAAGGAAGGGCTCGGCGCGGCCTACCTGGCCGGGTTCGCGTGGGCCCGCAGCCGCGAGTACGACGCGGTGGTGGAGATGGACGCCGACGGCTCGCACGCCCCGGAGGACCTGCCGGCGCTGCTGGACGCCGCCCGCGACGCCGAAGTGGTGATCGGCTCCCGGTGGACGCCCGGAGCGCAGGTGCTGAACTGGCCGCTGCGCCGGCTGCTGCTGTCGCGCTGCGGCAACCTGTACGCGCGGCTGGCGCTGGGCATGCCGGTGGCCGACGCCACCGGCGGCTACCGGGTGTACCGGTCGACGGCCCTCGACGCGATCGACCTGGAGTCGGTCAGCTCGCAGGGGTACGCCTTCCAGGTGGAGCTGTCCCGGCTGGCGCACCGCGCCGGGGTGCGGATCGTCGAGGTGCCGATCACCTTCGCCGAGCGGGAGCACGGCGACAGCAAGATGAGCCCGCTGATCGTGGCCGAGGCGCTGTGGCGGATCACCGGGTGGGCGCTGCAGGACCGGCGCACGGCGGTGCGGCGGGGCCTGCACGGCACCCCCGACGGTCAGGTCCGGTGGCCCTGAGCGGCGCCGTGTCATGCTGGACAGGGCGGATGTCCGACCCGCCCCAGGCAGATGAGGTGACATGCGCCGAGGACTGAGATTCGTACCGCCGGCCCTGCTGCTGCTCGCGGTGCTGGAGCTGACGGTGTTCGTCCTGGTGGGCCGGGGGATCGGGTTCGGTTCCGCGGTGCTGCTGGTGTTCGCGGCGTCCCTGCTCGGGCTGGTGCTGCTGCGCCGGGAGGGGATGCGCGCGTGGCGGGGCTTCCGGGCCGCCGTGGAGTCGCGTCAACCGCCGGGACCGCAGGTGACCGACGGGCTGGTGGGGCTGCTGGGTGCGTTGCTGCTGGCCACCCCCGGGCTGGTCAGCGGCGTGGTCGGGCTGTTGCTGCTGGTCCCGCCGCTGCGTCGACTCGCCCGGGTCGGTGTGCAGCGTGCCGCCGAGCGCCGGGTGTCGTCGATGGTCGCCGGTGACCTGTTCGGCCCGCGTCGGGTCCGGGTGCGGCGCGGCGCCCCGCAGCCGGCGCCCACGCCGACCGCCCCGCAGCAGCCGGTGACGGACCCCGGGCGGGCCATCGAGGGCGAGATCATCGAGCCCGGCCGGCCCTGAACGAGACGGCGAAGCGCCCCCGGGAAGAACCTTCCCGGGGGCGCTTCGGTCGTACGTGGTGCGCTCAGGCGCGGCCGCGGCGGGTGCGGACCTCCTGGAGTCGCTCGGCCAGGATGTCCTCCAGCTCGGCGATGGAGCGCCGCTCCAGCAGCATGTCCCAGTGGGTACGCGGCGGCTTGGCCTTCTTCTGCTCCGGCTCGGTGCCGTCGACGAGCCGGGCGACGCTGCCGTCGAACTTGCACTCCCAGGTCGTCGGGACCTCAGCGTCGACGGCGAACGGCACCTCGAACTGGTGGCCCTTGGCGCACAGGTACTCGCGGGTCTGACGCGGCGCGAGCTCGGTGTTGCGGTCGGATTCGTAGCTCACCGCGCCCAGGCGGCTTCCGCGCAGCATACGCTCGCCCATGATCGACTTCCCCTCGTTCGTGGTGCTGGTCTTCTCGTGTAACGGTCCGTCGCCACCGGGGCATTCCCGCCCAGGTGGGTGATCCGGCCCCGGGACCCCTGCAAGGGTAACCGGCCATGACCTGAGCCCGGCGGGGTCGTCCCCGGCCGGGTTGAAACGGTGGAGTGTTTTCGCTGTCACCGGGGATGTTAGCCGCCCCAGGTGTGCCGGAGGTGACGATGACCAGTGACGCGCCGGTCGACGCCCGACCGCCCGGCGGGAAGACCTTCTTCGGTCACCCGCGGGCGCTGTCGACTCTGTTCCTCACCGAGATGTGGGAGCGGTTCAGTTTCTACGGCATGCGCGCGATCCTGGTGCTCTACCTCACCGCCGCGGTGGCCGACGACGGGCTGGCCATCCGGGAGTCCACCGCCAACGCCGTCTACGGCACCTAACAACGCGATGGTCTACCTGATGGCGCTGCCCGGCGGCTGGGTCGCCGACCGCCTCATCGGGGCCCGGCGCAGCGTGCTGTGGGGCGGCGTGGTCATCGCCGCCGGCCACTACGTGATGGCGATCCCCGCCCGGTGGAGCGTCTTCGCCGGCATGGCGCTGATCGTGCTCGGCACCGGGCTGCTCAAACCCAACATCTCGACCATGGTGGGCGCCCTGTACGACCGGGACTCCACGCGCCGCGACGCCGGCTTCTCCATCTTCTACATGGGCATCAACCTGGGCGCGTTCATCGCGCCGCTGGTCACCGGCTTCCTCGGCGAGAAGATCAACTGGCACCTGGGCTTCGGCGCCGCCGCGATCGGCATGACCTTCGGTGTGCTGCAGTACGTCCTGGGCCGGCGCAACCTCGGCGAGGCCGGCGCCCGGCCCGCCGACCCGCTGCTCGGCGCGGACCGCCGCCGCGCGCTGACCCGCATCGCCGTCGTCACCGTCGCGGTGCTGCTGGTGCTCGCCGTCCTCGCCCTGTTCGGGCTCTTCACCGTCAACACCGTGGTGAACCTGCTCACCGTCGTCACGGTGCTGGTGACCATCGGCTACTTCGCCCGGATCCTCACCGACGGGGAGATCAGCGGGACCGAGCGCAGCCGGATGAAGGCATACCTGTGGCTGTTCGTCTTCGCCGCGGCGTTCTGGCTGATCTACGACCAGGCGGGCTCGGTGCTGAACATCTTCGCCGCCGACAAGACCGACCGGGACGTCCTCGGGTTCACCTTCCCCGCATCCTGGCTCCAGTCGGTCAACCCGATCCTGATCATCATCGGCGCGCCGCTGGCCGCCTGGCTGTGGCTGCGCCTCGGGCACCGGGTCTCCACGCCGATGAAGTTCGCCGTCGGCCTGGTCCTCAACGGGCTGTCGTTCGTGCTGATGGCCGCGGCCGCCCAGGCCGCCGTCGGCGGTGACCTGGTCTCCCCGTGGTGGCTGGTGGCCGTGTACGCCATCCAGGTCGCCGGTGAGCTGGCGCTGAGCCCGGTGGGCCTGTCGGCCACCACCAAGCTCGCCCCGGTGAAGTACGCCAGCCAGATGATGGGCCTGTGGTTCCTCGCCACCGCCGTCGGCGACGCCATCGGTGGCCAGGTGGCCCGGCTGGCCGAGACGTGGCCAGAGCCTACGTACTTCCTCACCTTCGGGCTGGCGTCGGTGGTGCTCGGGCTCGGCGCGGTGATGTTCGCCCGGCACATCCGGCAGCTGATGGCCGGCATCCACTGACCGGCCCCGCCGTCACACCGCCGGGGTCGGCGGCAGCGGCAGCGGCAGCGGCAGCCCGGGCAGCCCGTCGATGCTGCTGGCGACGTGTTCCTTCCCGGCGAAGTACCCGCTCAGCGAGGCGTCGTCCTCGCGGGCGAAGCGCCTGCCGTGCAGGTCCCGGTCGGCGTCGTAGGTCATCAGCGGAACCGCGTAGCCGCAGGTGTCGCGGATCAGCTCGGCACGCACCAGGATGATCGCGCGCAGGCCGTGCACGCTCGTGTCGATGTCCGGGAAGAACCGGACCAGGTCCACCCAGCGGGGATCGTCGCGGAACACCGGCTCGCCGCGGCCGTGCACCCGCACGATGTTCGGCGGGCCGGAGAACGCGCACCACATCAGCGTGATCCGGCCGTTCTCCCGCAGGTGGGCGATGGTCTCCGCATTGGAGCCGGCGAAGTCCAGGTAGGCGACCGTCCGGTCGTCGACGACGGCGAAGGAGCCGCGCAACCCCTTGGGGGAGAGGTTGACCGTGCCGTCGCCGGACAGCGGCGCGGTGGCGGTGAAGAACATCGGCTGCTCCTCGATGAAGGTGCGCAGCCGACCGTCGATGCGTTCGTACGTCTTTCCCACCTCGGCATCATCGCCGCCAACGGGGTCGTGCCGCTGTCCCGTCCCAGCCTGCGGTGACGTGCCGGCGGTCACTTCCCGGGCCGGTGGCGACGCGTGCCCGAGAGATCGCGGGGACGGGTGTCAGGCGTTGTCCGGTTGGCGGGAGCTGAGCCGGGCCAGGGCGCCGGCGAGGTCGCTGACCTGGTCGGCGAGCTGCGCGGCCCGCCGCTGGGCCAGGTCCCGGTCGCCTCGACGGAGCGCAGCCGTACCGTCAGCTCGGCCAGCCGGGCCTCGACGGACGCGGCGGCTTCCCGTGCGGCGGCCAGTTCGGCCGTCAGGCCGTCCCGCTCGGCCGTGCGGCCCGCCAGTTCCGCGCGGGCGGCGGTGGCCGTCGCGACGGCCTCCTGCCGGGCGCCTCGGCCC
>NZ_JAEVHJ010000233.1:0-10524 GCF_016802855.1 Micromonospora sp. ATA51
TCTGCGCCGGGCTGCGCCTGTCCGAACTGCTGGCGCTGCGGGTGGCGTCGGTGGCCGGGCGGCCCGGGGAACGCCGGGTCAACGTGGCGGGCAAGGGCGTCGTCCCCGGGTGATGCCGATCGAGGACGACCTGGACCGGGTGCTGGCGGTCCTGTACGGCATCGTCGACCCCGGTCCGTACACGCACTCGTGGGGCGGCCCGACCCGGGCCGGCGCATGGCTGGCGCACTTCCTCGTCGGCCTGCCGATGGCCGCCGCCGGCCTGGTCGCGCTGGTCGGGATCGCCGCCGTGCACCAGCGGTTGACCCGGGGCCTGGACGGGGCGCGGCCCGCGCCCTGGCTGATCCCGGTCACGCTGCTAATCGCACTGGCCGGGGCGCTGCTCTTCGTCGCCTGGACCCATCAGATCTAGGAATGCGGAAAGACCCCTGCCACCGCCGCGACCGCGGCAGGGCAGGGGCCTTCCCGGTTGCTCAGATCTCCTGGGCGCGGCGGCGGGCCACCTCGGCGAGGGTGACCGCGGCGGCGACGCTGGCGTTGAGCGACTCGACCTCGGAGATCATCGGGATGCTGACGGTCAGGTCGCAGGTCTCCCCGACCAGCCGGGACAGCCCGCGCCCCTCGGAGCCGACCACCACCACCAGCGGCCCGACCGCGGCCTCCAGGTCGTAGAGGTCGGTGTCGCCGTCGGCGTCCAGGCCGACCACCATGAAGCCGGCGTCCTTGCAGGCCTTGAGCGCCCGGGTCAGGTTGGTGACCTGGCCGACCGGCACCCGCGCGGCCGCGCCGGCGCTGGTCCGCCAGGCGGTCGCGGTGATCCCGGCGGCCCGCCGCTCGGGTACGAAGACACCGTGCGCGCCGAACGCGGCGGCGGAGCGGATCACCGCGCCGAGGTTGCGCGGGTCGGTGACCCCGTCCAGCGCGACCAGCAGCGGGGCGGGCTGCTCCAGCGCGGCCGCCATCATGTCCTCGAACGGCTCGTACGCGAACGGCGGCACCTGAAGGCCGACGCCCTGGTGCAGCACCCCACCGGTCATCCGGTCCAGCTCGGCGCGGCTGATCTCCAGGATGGCGATGCCCCGGTCGGCGGCGGTCCGGATGATCTCGTTGACCCGGTCATCCATGTCGATGCCCTGGGCGGTGTAGAGGGCGGTCGCCGGCACCTGGGTGCGCAGCGCCTCCAGCACCGGGTTGCGGCCGACCAGCAGCTCCGGGGTGTCCTTGGCCGGGTTAGACTTGCGGCCCGGGGCGACCCGCGGGCCGGATCGGCCGATGGGCTTGCCGCCCCGACCGCCGGCGCCGCCACGCCCGCCGGGACGCCCCGGCCACCGCCCTTGCCCCAGGTGGTGTCCTTGCTGCCCGGCTGGCCGATCTTGGGGGCGCGCCCCTCCTCGGCCGCCGCGCGGCGCTCCTTGTCCTGCTTCCAGGCGGTGCGCTGGGGCAGCTTTTCGGTGCCCGAGTACGCCTTGTGCCAGGGTCGCTCGTCGGCGGGCAGGGTCTTGCCCCGGCCGGCGAGCGAGTCCTTGTTCTTGCCGCCGGAGCCCTTCGGGGCTCGGCCTTCGGGCTCAGTCGCCGGCCACGGCGCTGCGAGTTGCCGGCCATCAGTCCTGCTCTCCAATAGTCCATCGCGGGCCCTGGGGGGTGTCCTCGACCACCACGCCGGCCTGCTTGAGCTGGTCGCGTACGGCGTCCGCGGCGGCCCAGTCCTTGCGGTTGCGGGCCTGGGCGCGCTGCTCGAGGGCAAGCGCGATCAGGGAGTCCACCACACCGCGCAGGTCCTCCGCGCGGCCGCCACCGGTCCAGGCCGGGTCCAGGGGGTCGACCCCGAGGATATCCAGCATGCTGCGGACGGCGGCCAGCACCGTGCGGACGGTCACATCGTCGCCGCTGGTCAGCGCGCTGTTGCCGTCCCGCAGAAGATCGTGCAGGACGGCGAGCCCGGCCGAGGTGTTCAGGTCGTCGTCCATCGCCGCCGCGAAGCCGGCCGGCAGCACGCCGAGCTCGCCGGCGCCGACCCGCTCCGCGGCCCGCTGCACGAACCCCTCGATCCGCCGGTACGCCACCGCGGCCTCGCGGAGGGAGTCCTCGGAGTAGTCGATGAGCGACCGGTAGTGCGCCGAGGCGTAGTAGTAGCGCAACTCCACCGGGCGCACCCCGAGCGACTCGACGTACGCCAGGTCGAGGGCGTTGCCGAGCGATTTGCCCATCTTGGCGCCGCCGATGCCGAGCAACCCGTGGTGCACCCAGTACCGGGCGAAGGGCAGGTCGGCCGCCTGCGACTGGGCGATCTCGTTCTCGTGGTGCGGGAAGGTCAGGTCCAGCCCGCCGCCGTGGATGTCGAACTCCGCGCCCAGGTAGCGCCAGCACATCGCCGAGCACTCGATGTGCCAGCCGGGGCGGCCCCGGCCCCACGGCGACGGCCAGTAGGCGTCGGCCGGCTCGTCCGGTTTGGCACCCTTCCAGAGGGCGAAGTCACGCGGGTCCCGCTTGCCCCGCTCGGGGGCGTCCCCGGCGGACTGCATGTCGTCCGGCGACTGCCCCGACAGCGACCCGTAGGCGGGCCACGAGGTCACGTCGAAGTAGACGTCACCCGAGCCGTCGGTGGCCGGGTAGGCGTGACCGGTGTCGATCAGCCGGGTGATCAGCTCGTGCATCTCGGGGATGTGCCCGGTGGCGCGCGGCTCGTAGGTCGGCGGCAGCACGTTCAGCGCCCGGTACGAATCGGCGAGGATCAGCTCGTTCGCGTACGCGATCGACCAGAAGGGGCGGCCCTGCTCGACCGCCTTCACCAGGATCTTGTCGTCGATGTCGGTCACGTTGCGGATGAAGGTGACCTCGAAGCCGGCGGCCAGCAGCCAGCGGCGCAGCACGTCGTAGGTGACGCCGGAGCGAAGGTGACCGATGTGCGGCGGGGCCTGGAGGGTGAGACCACACAGGTAGACCCCCACCTTGCCGGCTTCCCGCGGGACGAAGTCCCGCACCGATCGGGTGGCGGTGTCATACAGGCGTAGCGTCACCGTACAAGGGTAGCCGTCCATGCATTTCGAGGTTGGCCGGAGCCGGGTCGTACGCTGCGTGCTGTGGACACGGCGGCAGGCACGGGTGACGCCCGGCCAGGGGCGACGGCGGCCGGGACGCCCGAGCCGGGACGCGGCGGCGAGACCGCGCAGACCCTGGACCGGGGACTGCGCCTGCTGCACCTGGTCGCGGAGGCGCCGGGCGGGCTGACCGTCACCGAGGCGGCGAACCGGCTGGGCATCGGCCGGGCCGCCGTCTACCGGCTGGTCGGGGCGCTGAGCGGGCACGGCATGCTGCGCCGGGACGGCGCCGGCCGGCTCCGCCTCGGCGCCGGGGTGCTGCACCTGGCCCGGCGCGCGCAGCCGCTGCTCGCCGAGGGGGCACTGCCCGCGCTGCGCCGGCTCGCCGAGCAGGCCGGCGCGACCGCGCACCTCACCGTCGTCGAGGGCGGCGAGGGGGTCGCCCTGGCGGTGGTGGAGCCGAGTTGGACCTCGTACCACGTGGCGTACCGGACCGGGTCCCGCCATCCGCTGGAACGCGGGGCGGCGGGGCGGGCCATCCTGGCCGGGCGGGCGGGCGCCGCCGGCCCGGTGAGCACCAGCGGGGAGCTGCAGTCCGGGGCGTACGGGGTGGCCGCGCCGGTGCTCGGCGTGCCCGGGCTGGAGGCGAGCGTCGGCGTGGTATCGCTGGCGCCGCTCGACGTCGAGGTCGTCGGCCCCCAGGTCACCACCGCCGCCACCACCATCGCCACCGCCCTCGGCTGACGGAGCGGGTGCTCGCTGGCCGACACCTCGGCGACGTGGCGGTATCAGTGCGCCCAGATGCCGCCATGTCGCCGAAAAGGCGTGCGTGCCCGACCGTGAACGCCGGGTCAGGCTTTCGCCGGCACGAGACGGGCCAACACCTCGGGCAGGTCGGCCAGGGTGGACACCTCGGCGTCCGGAGCGAGGCCGGGCGGTCGGGGCAGCCCGGGTCGGTTCAGCCAGACCGCCCGGAGTCCCGCCCGCTGCGCCGCGGCCACGTCGTGTTCCGGCGAGTCCCCCACGTACACGATCCGGTCAGGGGGCAGCCCGGCGGCCGCCACCACCGCGGCGTAGAACTCGGGCGCCGGCTTCTTCGGCAGGCCGTTCTCGTGCGCGTAGAGCTCGAAGGAGAACTCGCCGGCGAGCCCGCAGCGTTCGGCGCGGCTGTTGCCGTTGGTGGCGAAGCCGAGCAGGTGGCGCCGCCGCAACGCGGCGAGCGCCGGCAGCGCGTCGGGGAACGGTCGGGTCAGCGCGAAGCGCCGGGCGAAGAAGAGGGCGGCCAACTCGTCGAGGTGGTGGTCGAGCCCGGCCCGGGCGAGCGACCGGGCCAGCGCGGCCCGCCGGATCTCCTGCACCGGTGCGGCGCTGAGCGCGCCGAACACGGCACCCCAGTCCGCCTCCAGGTCCGCGAGCCGGACCGCGGCGGCCGCCGGGGTCCGCCGCCGCATCTCCTCCAGTACGGCGACCAGCGCGCCGGTGACCGCCGGGCGCAGGTCGAGCAGGGTCTCGTCGGCGTCGAAGACGACGGCGGTCGGCGGGTCGAGGGGCGGTTCGCCGGCTGCCGCCGGACGGGGTGGCGGCATGCTCACCGCTCGGTGGCCAGGGCCGGCTCGGCCGGGTGCCCGGGCCGCTCCGGCTCGGGCGTGGCGCGCAGCTCGTCGACGCGGACCACGGCGACGCCGGCGACGATCAACGCGCCGCCGACGAGCTGGACGACGGTCGGCAGTTCGTTCAGCACCAGCCAGGCGATGAGCACGGCGAACATCACCTCGGTCAGCCCGACGAACGACGACAGCCGCGCCCCGAGCAGCCGCGCCCCGGCGATCCCGGTGAGGTACGCGACCACCGCGGCGATCAGCGACAGGCCGGCGATGGGCACCAGCCAGCTCATGCGGTGCCCGGCGAAGCTGACGTCGGCGAGGCCGGCCCGCAGCGGCAGCACCCCGACCGCGCCGAGCAGGAGCAGGACCAGGGCGCCGACGGCCATCCCGCCGCTGGCCATCACCACCGACGGCAGGCGGTCGTCGACGTGGCCGGCGATCACGAAGTAGCCGGCCAGCCCGACCCCGGCGCCCAGCCCCCAGAGCACCCCGACCGGGTCGAGCCGGCTGGCGCCGGCCAGGTCCAGCACGAACACCAGCCCGCACAGGGCGGTCACCGATCCCGCCACGGTCAGCGCCCGGGGCCGCTGGCCGTGGACCAGCCACATCCAGCCGACCACGAGGACGATGCCCAGGTATTCCAGCAGCAGCGCGACGCCGACCGGCAGGTAGCGGACCGCGTTGAAGAAGCACGCCTGGGCGAGGGCCACGCCGAGCAGTCCGAACACGACGACGGTGCCGGCGTTGCGGCGCAGCACGTCCCACCGGCCGCGCAGGGCCAGCAGGGCCGGCACGGCGAGGACCAGCGCGGCGATGCCGACCCGGGCCACCACCACCGCCTCGGCCGACCAGTCCCCGGTGATCAGTGGGCGGGCGAAGGTGCCCGAAGTGGCGAAGGTGAGAGCGGAGAGCAGGGCCAGGCCGAGGCCGACTCCGGGCCGTTCACGCATCGGTACACTCCTTGGCCCGCCGGCCGGTCATGACTCAACTGGGTTACGCTCATGACGCTAGGCTGGCACCCTGACAGGAGTCAAGTTGCTCTTCGCCCATGACACCGAATGCGGGCTGACCGTCACGGCGGCGTTGGTCAACACCGCCGGCCCCGATCGGGAAGGGCTGCCCGACGTGGCCGCCCTGGACGACTTCTTCACCGCGCACTCCTGGACCGGCCGGCACGAACACACCGAGGCGGAGCTGCGGTCGGTCCGCGACCTCCGGCCGCGGCTGCGCCGGATCTGGCACGCGGACCCCGACGAGGTGGTGGCGATCGTCAACGGGCTGCTCCGCGAGTCGAACGCCCTGCCGCAGCTCATCCGGCACGACGACCAGCCGTACCACCTGCACGCCGTGCCGCGCGACGCGCCGCTGGCGATCCGGATGGCCGTCGAGGCGGCGATGGCGCTGGCCGACCTGGTCCGCAGCGGCGAGCTGAGCCGGCTGCGGATCTGCGACCACCCGGACTGCGACAACGTCCTGGTCGACCTGTCCAAGAACCGGTCCCGCCGGTTCTGCGACGCCGGATGCGGCAACCGGGCCGCCGTCAGCGCCTACCGCGCCCGCAAGGCCGCGACCCGCTCCTGACCGCGTGATTCACCCGGTCTGCGGCAGGTGGCGGTGTCCCGGGGGCCGGAAACCGCGACCTCCCGCATCCGGCGTGGATCAAGCGGTCAGGGATGGGTCATCCGGAGCAGGTCGAGGGCCTCGTCCAGCTGGGTCTCGGAGAGCTTGCCGGAGTCGACGTGGCCGCGGGCGATGACCACCTCGCGGATGGAGATCTGCTTCGCCAGCGCCTCCTTGGCGATCGAGGCGGCCTCGTCGTACCCGAGATGGCGGTTGAGCGGGGTGACGATCGACGGCGAGCCCTCCGCGTACGCGAGACAGACCTCGGCGTCCGCGACCAGGCCGACCACCAGGCGGTCCGCGAAGAGCCGGCTCGACGCGGCCAGCAGCCGGATCGACTCCAGCAGGTTGCGGCCCATCACCGGGAGCATCACGTTCAGCTCGAAGTCGCCCTGCGAGCCGGCGAAGGCCACCGTCGCGTCGTTGCCGATCACCTGCGCGCAGACCTGCCGCATCGCCTCCGCGACCACCGGGTTCACCTTGCCGGGCATGATCGACGAGCCGGGCTGGAGGTCGGGGATGCGCAGCTCGCGCAGGCCTGCCCGGGGACCGGAGCCCATCCAGCGGATGTCGTTGGCCATCTTGTACAGCCCCACCGCGACGGTACGGAGCTGGCCGGAGGTCTCCACCAGCGCGTCCCGGGCGCCCTGCGCCTCGAAGTGGTTGCGCGCCTCGGTCAGCGGCAGGCCGGTCGAGGCGCGCAGCCGCTCGATCACCGCCGCCGCGAAGCCGAGCGGGGTGTTGATGCCGGTGCCCACGGCGGTGCCGCCCAGCGGCAGCTCGGCCAGCCGGGGCAGCGCCGCCTCCAGCCGCTCGACGCCGTAGCGGACCTGCGCGGCGTAGCCACCGAACTCCTGCCCGAGAGTGACCGGAGTGGCGTCCATCAGGTGGGTCCGCCCGGCCTTGACCACCGTCTCGAACTCGACCGCCTTCTCCTCCAGCGCCCCAGCCAGGTGCCGGAGCGAGGGGATCAGATCCTCCACCACGAACTGGGTGGCGGCCAGGTGGATCGACGTGGGAAAGACGTCGTTGCTGGACTGCGAGGCGTTGACGTCGTCGTTCGGGTGCACGGGGCGACCCAACTCCCGGCTGGCCAGGGTCGCGATCACCTCGTTGGTGTTCATGTTGGACGAGGTGCCGGAGCCGGTCTGGAAAATGTCCACCGGGAACTGGTCGTCGTACCCGCCGGCGGCCACATGCGCGGCGGCGGTGGCGATCGCCTCGGCCACCTCCGCGTCGATCACGCCCAGCTCGCCGTTCACCTGGGCGGCGGCGCCCTTGATCTGGGCCAGCGCCTTGATCTGGGCCGGTTCCAGGCCCCGGCCGGAGATCGGGAAGTTCTGCACCGCGCGCTGGGTCTGCGCCCGCCACAGCGCCTCGGCGGGCACCTCCACCTCGCCCATCGAGTCGCGTTCGATCCGGTAGCCCGCTGCCTCTGGAGTCGTCACGCGTACCATCCTGCCGCGCCCGTCGCGGGCTCGCAGATGATCGCTCAGTCCAGCGCGGCGATCAGCCGCTCCACCTCGTGCCGGTCCGGCGACTCGACCTGCCGGAACAGCGTCAACGCCCGGAGCCAGTGCGACCGGGCGGCGGCCGGATCGGTGTCCCGCAGACAGCGGGCGATCCCGTCCAGCGCCCGGGCCTGCTCATAGCGGACGCCCAGCCGGGTGGCGTCGGTGAGCACCCGGCGGTGCAGGTCCAGCGCACTGGCCGCGTCCCCCTGGTGGAGCATGGCCCGGGCCAGCAGGTTCCGCGAGGCGCACTGCCCGATCCGGTCACCCGCGTCGCTCATCGCCACCAGCGCCTCCTGGTGCAGGACGGCGGCCCGTGCGGGACGAGACTCCTCCTGCTCGATCATGCCCAGTTCGTTGAGCAACTCGCCCACGCCGGCGCGGCTACCCGACTTGCGCTTGAGGTACAGCGCCGCCCGCAGCAACCGGCGGGCCGGCCCGGCGTCGCCCATCCGGTGCCGGGTCATCCCCACGTTCGCGACCCCGTGCGCCAGTTGCCGGATGTCGTTGGTCTGGCGGGCCAGCAGGAGAAGCTGTCGGCCGGTGCGCAGGGCGTCGTCGTATCGGCCCCAGTTGAGCAGAGCGAAGCTGAAGTTGTTCAGCAGGTTCGTCAGCTCGTTGGACTCGTCCGGACCGCCGATCAGGGCCAGGGCGGCGTCGAAGTTCTCCTTGGCAAGACGGTAGTCACCGTTGGCGGCGTAGGAGGCGGCGAGGTTCCACAGCGTGCTGCGTACCTCCCGGCCCAGCCCGAGCCGGCGGCGCAGGCCGAGCGCCACCTCCATCAACCGGATCGCCTCGGGGAACCGGGCCAACCGGTAGTACGCCGAGGAGAGGTAATTCAACATCACGGCCGCCGCCGGATCGTCGCCCAGCCCTTCGGCGACGCGGAGCCCGATCGTGTGCGTCTCGATCAGCTCGTCCAGGTGCCCGCCGTCGAAGTTGGCTCGCCAGCAGGCCCGCGCGAGTTGCCAGCAGTGCCGCGGCAGGCCCTCCGCCTCGGCCAACCGCACGAGAGCGGTCAGCGTGGCCCGGTTCTCCTCGAACCAGCCAAGCCCATTTGGAATGGCGGCCGCGACCAGGTCCGGCCGGGCGGGCGCGGTGAGTCGCAGGGAGTTGCGGCTGGCCGCCGACTCGATCCTCCAGGCGATCGCGGCGGCGGAGTCCAGGTGATGGTCGAGCAGCCGGCGCAGGGCGGCCTGGCGCTCGTCAGCCCGCTCGGGGTCGGCCAGCAGCCCGCGGGCGTACTCCCGGATCAGGTCGTGCAGCCGGTACCGGCCCGGCTCCACCTCCTCGGCCAGGTGCACGTCGACCAGCTCCTCGAGCACGTCCTGCACCTCGGGCAGGGAAAGCTCCGCGAGGGCGGCGGCCACGGGAGTGTCGAACCGTACGCCCGGATGCAGGCCGAGCAGCCGGAACACCCGCTGAGCCGACGGCGAGACCTGGGCGTACGACAGGGTGAAGGCCTGCCCCACCGAGCGCTCCCCGGCCACGAACTCCGCCAGCTGGTCACGACTCGAGGCCAGCCGGTCAGCCAGGTCGGCGATCCGCCAGCGGGGCCGGTGCGCCAACCTGGCGCCGGCCAGGCGGATGGCCAACGGCAGGTGACCGCAGCGGCGGACCACCTCGGCGGCGGCCTCCGGCTCGGCGGCCACCCGCTCCTCGCCGGCGACCCGACCCAGCAGCTGCACGGCCTCGTCGGCGTCGAGCACCGGCAGGGACGAGGGCCGGCCCTCGTCCAGTCCGACCAGCCGGCGACGGCTCGTGATCAGCACCAGACAGTCCGGCCCGTTCGGCAGCAGCGGCATCACCTGCGCGGTGCTGGCCGCGTTGTCGAGCACCACCAGCGCCCGCCGGCCGGCCAGCTCGGTACGCCAGAGCGCCAGCCGGTCGTCCAGGTCGAGCGGCACCCGTTCCGCCGGCACGCCGAGCTGACGCAGCAGCGTGGCGACCGCCGCGGCCGGCGTCAGCGGGGTGCGTTCGCTGTGCCCGTGCAGGTCGATGAAGAGCTGCGCGTCCGGGTAGCGCGGTGCCAGGGCGGTGGCGACGTGCACCGCGAGGGTCGTCTTGCCGCTGCCCGCCATGCCGTCGATCTGCTGGATCCGGACCGCGTCCTCCTCGATCTCCTGCACCAGCCGGGCCACCGCCTGCTGCCGGCCGGTGAAGTCATTGATCGCCCGGGGCAGGCAGCGGACCGCCGCGACGGGCGCCTCCCCGGATCCCGTCAGGGCCAGATCACCCGCGAGCACCCGCTGGTGCAGCTCCTGCAACGCCCCGCCGGGCTCGATCCCCAGTTCCTGGGCGTAGATCCGGCGACCCTCCCGGTAGACGCCGAGGGCGTCGGCCTGCCGACCGACCGCGGAGAGGGCGAGCATCAACTGGCCCCGCAGCCGCTCCCGCAGCGGATTCTGGTCGATGCTCTCGGTCAGCTCGTCGATCAGGTCGGCGGCTTGTCGCAGCCGCAACTCGACGTCGACGCACTCCTCCAGCACGGAGAGCCGCTGCTCGTCGAGCAGCTGGGCACGCCGGCGCACGCTCCGGCTCGGGATGCCGCTCAGCGCCGGGCCGCGCCAGAGGGCGAGCGCGGCCCGGTAGTGCCGGCGCCCCTCGGTCGGCTGCCCGGCGGCGACGGCGGCCCGGGCGGCCTCGACCTCCCGGGCGAAGACCTCGGCGTCCAGGTCGGCCGGCTCGGTCCGGACGCCGTACCCGACCGGGTCGGTGACGATGATCTCCGGCGGCAGTCCGAGTGCGGCG
>NZ_JAEVHJ010000234.1:0-10507 GCF_016802855.1 Micromonospora sp. ATA51
TGTCGACCTTCGACTGGCACTCCGTCGCCCCGGCCACGCTGAAGCGGATGCCCTACGGCGAGACGATCGTCATGCTGGCCACCGTCGCGACCACCCTGGTCACCATCACCCCCGGCTCGAAGAGCAGCCGGCCCTTGAGCCGCAGCGCGCTCTGGTTGTGCAACAGGTTCTCCCACCAGCGGCCGACCACGTACTCGGGGATGAAGACGGTGACCACGTCGCGCGGCGACGCCCGGCGGGTGGAGGCCACGAAGTTGAGGATCGGCCGGGTGATCTCCCGGTACGGCGAGTCGACCACGGTCAGCGGGACGGGCATCTCCCGCCGCTCCCACTCCTCCTGGAGCTGGCGGGTGTCCTTCTCGTCCACGTTCACGGTCACCGCGGTGAGCGTGTCCGGCCGGGTCGCCCGGGCGTACGCGATGGCCCGCAGGGTCGGCTGGTGCAGCTTGCTGACCAGCACGATGGCGTGGTTGCGGGCGGGCAGCACGCCCCGCGCCTCGGTCGGCTCCAGCTCGGCGGCGACCCGGTCGTAGTGCCGGCGGATGGCCAGCATCAGCAGGTAGATCACCGCCATCGCGGCGATCGCGATCCAGGCGCCGAGCAGGAACTTGGTGATCAGCACGATGACCAGCACGATGCCGGTCATCGCCATGCCGAAACTGTTGATGGCCCGGGAGCGGATCATCCGGTGGCGCGCCTCCGGGTCCCGCTCGGTCCGCAGGTGCCGGTTCCAGTGCCGGATCATGCCGGCCTGGGAGAGCGTGAAGGAGACGAAGACGCCGACGATGTAGAGCTGGATCAGCCGGGTCACCTCGGCCTGGAACCCGATGATCAGCACGATCGCGAAGACGGCGAGGAAGACGATGCCGTTGGAGAAGGCCAGCCGGTCGCCCCGGGTGTGGAACTGCCGGGGCAGGTAGCGGTCCTGGGCCAGGATCGAGCCGAGCACCGGGAAGCCGTTGAACGCGGTGTTCGCGGCCAGGAAGAGGATCAGCGCGGTCATCCCGGCGACGACGAAGAGCAGCGCCGAACCGGAACCGAAGACCGTCTCGCCGAGCTGGGTCGTGACGGTCTTCTGCACGTACCCGTCGGGCCCGGAGACGATCTGCGAGGGGTCCTCGACGAACTGGAGGCCGGTGAGCCGGGACAGCCAGATGATGCCGACCAGCATGCTCACCGCGATGGTGCCGAGCAGCAGCAGGGTGGTGGCCGCGTTGCGGCTCTTCGGCGCCTTGAACGCGGGCACCCCGTTGGAGATGGCCTCCACACCGGTGAGCGCGGCGCAGCCGGAGGAGAAGGTCCGCAGCAGCAGGAAGACCAGCGCGAAGCCGGCCACGCTGTGCTCCGGGCGGATCACCAGGTCGGCGCTGGGGGCGCGCAGGTCGTCGCCGAGCACGAAGACCCGGACCAGCCCGGTGAGGATCATCCCGACCATCACGATGATGAAGCCGTAGGTGGGGATCGCGAAGGCGGTTCCCGACTCGCGCAGCCCGCGCAGGTTGATCGCGGTCAGCACCGCCACCGCGAGGACCGCGATCAGCACCTTGTGGGTGCCCACGAAGGGCACCACCGAGCCGAGGTTGGCCACGCCCGAGGAGACCGACACCGCGACGGTGAGCACGTAGTCGACCAGCAGCGCGCTGCCCACCGCCAGGCCGGCGCGCGGCCCGAGGTTGACCGTGGCCACCTCGTAGTCACCGCCACCCGAGGGGTAGGCGTGCACGTTCTGCCGGTAACTGGCCACCACGGTGAGCATCACCACGACGACGGCGAGCGCGATCCACGGCGAGAACAGGAACGCCGACGCCCCCGCGATGGAGAGGGTCAGCAGGATCTCGTCCGGCGCGTACGCGACGCTGGAGAGCGCGTCGGAGGCGAAGACCGGCAGCGCGATGCGCTTGGGGAGGAGGGTGTGCTGGAGCCGGTCGGACCGGAACGGTCGACCGACGAGGAGTCGCTTCAGCAGCGAGGTGGGACTGGCCACAAGCGCTAAGGGTACGACCAACCCCCGCCGACCGTCGGGGGTGCCTGATCAACCTTCCGCGCGCCCGCGCGGTACGGTCGGTCCCCCGCCCGGGGCGGGGACGTGGCAGGCTCGCAGACGACGGGCCCACCGGGGCGCACCGTGGGAGGAGCGGACACCGTGCATGTCGTGATCATGGGCTGCGGCCGGGTCGGGTCGACCCTCGCCCACAGCCTGGAGTCCCGGGGGCACTCGGTGGCGGTGATCGACCAGGACGCGGACGCGTTCCGCCGCCTCGGCCCCGACTTCGCCGGCATCACCGTCACCGGTGCCGGGTTCGACGGCGAGGTGCTGCGTCAGGCCGGCATCGAGCGGGCGGACGCCTTCGCGGCCGTCTCCAGCGGCGACAACTCCAACATCATCTCGGCCCGGCTGGCGCGGGAGACCTTCGGCGTCTCCCGGGTCGCCGCCCGCATCTACGACCAGCGCCGGGCGCAGGTCTACGAGCGGCTCGGCATCCCCACCGTGGCCACCGTCCGGTGGACCGCCGACCGGATGCTGCGGCACCTGGTCCCCGAGGGCAACGTCGAGATCTTCCGGGACCCGACCAGCACGGTGTCGATCGTCGAGGTGCCGGTGCACAAGGATTGGATCGGCCGGCCGCTGCGGCAGCTGGAGGAGGGCGTCGGGGCCCGGGTGGCGTACCTGATCCGCTTCGGGATCGGGATGCTGCCGACCGCCTCCACCGTGGTGCAGGAGGGCGACCAGGTCTTCATGCTGGTGACCGACGACATCGTGGGCTCGGTCACGGCGGCGGCGGCGACGCCGCCGGAAGGAGGGCAGTGAGCATGCGCATCGCCATCGCCGGCGCCGGCAACGTCGGCCGGTCGATCGCCCAGGAGCTGATCGACAACGGCCACCAGGTGATGCTGATCGAGCGACAGCCCAAGATGCTCCGGCCGGACCGGGTGCCGGCCGCCGAGTGGGTGCTCGCCGACGCCTGCGAGCTGACCAGCCTGGAGGAGGCCAACGTCGCCGGCTGCGACGTGGTGGTCGCCGCCACCGGTGACGACAAGGTCAACCTGGTGGTCTCGCTGCTGGCCAAGACCGAGTTCGCGGTGCCCCGGGTGGTCGCCCGGGTCAACCGGGCCGAGAACGAGTGGCTCTTCACCGACCAGTGGGGCGTCGACGTCGCGGTGAGCAAGCCGCGGGTGATGGCCGCCCTGGTCGAGGAGGCGGTCACCGTCGGCGACCTGGTCCGGCTGATGACCTTCCGGCAGGGCGAGGCGAACCTGGTCGAGATCACCCTGCCGCCCACCGCGCCGTACGTCGGCCAGCCGATCCACGCGGTGCCGCTGCCCCGGGACGCCGCCCTGGTGGCGATCCTGCGCGGCAAGCGGGTGCTGGTGCCGAGCCCGGACGACCCGATCGAGGCCGGCGACGAGCTGGTCTTCGTGTGCACCGCCCAGGTGGAGGACGAGGTCCGCGCGGTGATCCTCGGCCCGGACAGCGTCGAGCGCACCCGCGGCAAGGGCTGACGCCCGACGGTCACGGCCGGCCGGCCGCGGCGGGCGGCCGGCGCCGGGGCTCAGGCGCCGGGCAGCGGCTGCGGCGCGGTCTCCCGGGTCACCCGGCGCACCGCCCAGACCGTGACGAGCAGCAGCAGCGCGTACGGCGGGTAGCCCAGCGCCAGCCGGGCCACGCCCAGCGCGGTGTCCTGGTGGGCCAGGTAGAGCCCGGCCTGCACGCCCACCTTGGCCAGCCAGACCACGCCCCAGAGCACGGTGAGCTGGGTGAAGGTGCGCACCAGCCGCGGGTCGTCCCGCCACTCGGCGCGCCCCTTGGCGACCAGCACCGACCAGATCCAGCCGACCAGCGGCTGCCGGATCGCCGCCGAGATCAGCAGGGCGAGCCCGTAGCCGATGCCGTACAGGATGCCGGGAAGGTAGAAGTCCCGCTCTTCACCGGTACGCCAGGCGATGGCCGCGCCGATCGCGATGCCGAAGAGCCCGTTGACGGCGTGCCGGACCGGCCGGCGCTGGGCCAGCCGCAGACCGGCGATGAGCAGCGCCACCGCCACCGAGGCGACGACCGCGGGGCGCAGCTCGCCCACCACGTTGGCGATCACGAAGACCACCACGGGGATGCTCGACTCCACCAGGCCACGCCAGCCGCCGAGCTGGTCGGCCATCTGCTCGGCGAGGCTGGGCAGCCGTTCGTCGTCCGGCGGCCCGGTCTCCGGCTCGGTGGTCCGGTGCGGTCCGGTCGTCACTTCGGCGACTCCAGCTCGTAGTACGGGTTGTAGATCACCTTGCGGTCGTCCCGTACGGCCATCCGGCCGCGGGCGGTCAGGTGCCGGCCCGGCTCGATGCCGGCGATGTGCCGGCGGCCCAGCCAGACCAGGGTGACCACGTCGCTGCCGTCGTAGAGGTCCGCCTCCAGCGTCGGCAGGTTCGTCCGCGGCGTGTAGACCACCGTGCGGAGCCGTCCGGCGACGGAGACCACCTGGCCCCGCATGCACTGCCGGGCCGGCGTGCCGCCCGACTCGGCGCTCTCCCGGCGCAGCTCCTGCGCCTCGATCTCGGCCTCGCTCGCGGTGAGCCGTTGCAGGATGCGCCGCAGCGACACCCGACCCTCGTCGGTCGTCATGACCTCCGCGTCACCCTCTCCACGCTGGCCGGTCCGCGCCGGCGCTGGCCCGACCCCGGGATGCCGGAACCGTCCCGCCAGCGTACGCCGATCCGGCGGCGCGACGGAGCCGCGTCCGCGGCGGCACCTCCCCGGCGTACGGCGGCGACGGCGGACGCACGACGGGCCCGGCGCCCGCCGGCGGGAGCCGACGGGACCGGGCCGGGTTGCTTGCTCAGGCCTCGCGCTGGCCGGGTGCGGGGTTCTCCTGGTCGGCCTGCTCGGCCATCTCGCGGGGCAGCCGCAGCGGCAGCGGCTCGCGGACCGGCTTTGCCTCGTGCCCCCGGTCGACCACCAGGTTGTCGAGGCAGACCGCCAGCGGGCCGGCCGAGGCCGGGTCGGTGGCGGCCGCGCCCTGGTAGACGCCGCGGACCATCCAGCGCGGCCCGTCGATGCCGACGAAACGCAGGTCGGTCATGCCGTCCGGGGTGCGGACCCGGGCGTGCAGTTCGGTGCCGTACTCCCCCTCGACCTCGCGGGCGGCGGCGCCGTCGTTGAACAGCGACTGCCGGATCTCCTCGCGCACCTCGTCCCAGATGCCCTCGGAGCGGGGCGCCGCGAAGACGCCGAGCTGCAGGGCGTTCTCCCCGTGCACGAGCACGACTTGCTGGATCACGCCCTGCGGGTCGGCCTGCACCCGGACCTCGACGTCGGGCACCGCCGGGATCTGCAGGCTGCCCAGGTCCAGCCGGGGCATGTCGGGCGCCTCGGAGACGTCGTACGGCCCCCGGGACGGCGCCGCCGGGGTCGACTCCTCGGTGTCGTAGGAGTCGAGGACCTCGGCGGTCCGCTCGTCACGCGCGTGCCGCGCGCCACCGGCCCGCTTTCGGGAGAAGATCACTGCGCCCACCCTCCGCTGTTCGCACTCACCCTGCCACCTCTTCCGTCCGCCCACTCGTCAGGTCGGGCGATTCCCGGCGCCCGTCGGCGCCGCCGGGGCCGGGATCAGCCCGGCGTGCCCGCCGGTGGACCCGTGCCCACCGGCCCCGCGCCGGGACGCGGGCAGCTCCGCCACCGGCTGGAACTCGGCGCGCGCCACCCGCTGCACGACGAGCTGCGCGATCCGGTCGCCACGGCTGATCTTCGCCGGCACGTCCCGATCGTGATTGATCAGGTTGACCAGGATCTCACCCCGGTAGCCGGCGTCGACCGTACCGGGCGCGTTCAGCACCGTCACGCCGAGCCTGGCCGCCAGCCCCGACCGGGGATGGACCAGCCCCACGTACCCCTCCGGGAGGGCGAGCGCCACCCCGGTGGGGACCAGGGCCCGCCCGCCGGGCGGCAGCTCGACGTCCGCGGCGGCCACCAGGTCCGCGCCGGCGTCGCCGGGATGGGCGTACGCCGGCAGCGGCAGCTCGGGGTCGAGCTGCCGTACGGCACGGGTACGACGTCTGTCACGGTCTTCCTCTTCCGTCCGGGTCCAGGGGTGACCCTGCCATCCTGCCGGTTGGCGGGCCGGTCGTGCGCCGTACCCTCGGAGTGTGAGCCTGTCGCCATCCCCGTCGCCCGCCCCGGCCCCGTCGGCGGCGCCCCCGGCGTACGCCGAGCGGCTCGGCCTGCCCTGGTGGTACTGGCTGGCCGGGCTCGGCCTGGCCGGCCTGCTCGCCACCGAGCTCTGGATGGGCGCCGGCGGGCTGCGTTCCTGGCTGCCCTTCGTGCTGCTGCTGCCGGCGACGGTGGCCGCGCTCTGGTGGCTGGGCCGGATCCGGGTCGCCGTCCGCGACGGCGAGCTGCGGGTGGACGACGCCCGCCTGCCGGTGCGGTTCGTCGCCGACGCCGTCCCGCTGGACGCCGCCGGCCGCCGCGAGGTGCTCGGCGTGGGAGCCGACCCGCTCGCCTTCGTCGTGCAGCGGCCGTGGGTCGGCGGCGCGGTCCAGGTGGTGCTGGACGACCCGGCCGACCCGACTCCGTTCTGGGTCGTCAGCTCCCGGCACCCGGTCGAGCTGGCCGCGGCGATCATGGCCGCCCGCAACGCCGGCTGAGCCTCGGTCTCAGGGCAGCGCGGGCCGTGACCCGGGCAGCTCCCGTCCCTGCCGGCGCAGGTCCCGACGGAGCTGCTCGGCCAGGTTCCGGGTGTTTCGGCGGTTGAGGTAGCTGGCCACTGCGGCCCCAGTGAGGAAGGGCCCGAGCGTGGTCAGGTTGCGGCCGAAGCGCTTGAGCAGGGCGTCCCGCAGCTCCTTGCGGGCGCCGTTGGCGAGCACGGCGCTCACCCCCACCCCCGGCATCATCGGGTTGATCCCGCGCCCGCTGGCCCAGGAATGCACCAGGACGACGGCGCGCTGCCTGCCCCCGGTGGGCAGCGACACACCGTAGACCTCGTTCAGCTCACCGATCAGCTTCAGCTCGATCGCGGCGACGGCGACCGTCTCTGCGGCCAGCAGCACGGGCGCGGAGAGCAGGGTGGGGGTGACCGCCCACTCGACTGCAGCGACCCCGCCACCGGCGGCGCCGACCCCGGCGGTCGCCCGGGCGGCGTTGCGGATCAGCCGCTCGGCCAGCGCCTCGTCGTCGAGGCCGGGGAAGTGCCGGCGCAGCGTGGCCAGGTCGCGGACCGGCACGCGTGGGGCGACGTCGGCGACGGTGTCCACCATCCAGCGGACGGCGGCCTTCGGCTTGAACAGGTCGGCAAGCCCCCGGGCCCGGGCCTGCCCGACCAGCCGGGCGAGCAGCTGCCGCCGGCGGGCCGGCTCGAGGTCGTCCTCGGTCAGCGCGGCCACGGTGGCGCCGAGCTCGTCGGCGTCACCACCGGCTGTCGTCGATGCGCCGGGTTCGCGCCAGGCGTCGGAACCGGTCACCGGGCCGTGCCCGGGACTCGTGTCGGTTTCCTCGGCGCCGGGCCCACCGGCCCGCTCGCTGCGCTCGTTCACCCGTCCGACCTCCCGGAGTCCCGCCGGCCTCGAAACCGCCCGTCTTGAGTCAAGCAGCATCCCGCCGCCGGCGCACGGCGACTCGAACAGCGGCGGCCCCGTCCAGGAGGCCGCCGCCGGTGACACGCGTCCGGATCAGACGCACTCGCGGCAGATCAGCTCGCCGTTGCGCTCGACCGCGAGCTGGCTGCGGTGGTGGACCAGGAAGCAGCGGGCGCACCGGAACTCGTCCTGCTGCATCGGTAGCACCTTGACCGTGAGCTCCTCGTCGGCCAGGTCGGCGCCGGGCAGCTCGAAGCTCTCGGCCACCTCGGCCTCGTCAACGTCCACGGCGCCCGACTGTGAGTCGACCCGCCGGGCCTTGAGCTCTTCGAGGCTGTCCTCGCCGAGGTCGACCTCGTCGCGACGCGGGGCGTCGTAGTCGGTGGCCATCGGTTTCACTCTCCCATATCGATATGGTCGCTTCCGGTTGTAACGCCGGACGACGCTGTTTCGGTTCCGCTGGCCGGCCGCCATTTGTGTCGGTCACCCGACCCGAAGACCGGTGGGCCGAGTCCGCCAGAGAAACTCCCCCAGCGAGCGCGGAACCTTACCCCCCCTTTGGGCGAGGCATGTATACCGCCCTCGCGGCAGAGATGTACGCCCCTGCACCCGAAGTTGTTCCCAATGTGACTCAGGCGACACGAAGATAGGGGTAGTAGTACCTGGTTCCGGGGTGGCGCGCCGGTATGTCGGGCTGTTTCCACGCGACGGCCGGACAACCGTTAACCTCAGCGGCGTACTCGACGGCCGGCGGGGCGGCCCGACCGCCAGCGGCCGCCGCCACCCTTTCACTGTCCGGGGAGCGCCCAGATGAGTTTTGCGCGAGTGCGGGCACTCGTTGTCGTCGGTCTGCTGGCGGTCCTCGCCCTGGTTTTCGTCGTCGTCGCCATGGTCAAGGACACCCAGGGCAAGGTGGGCACCGCGGCGGGCTGCCCGGACGGCTGGCCGCTGGCCGACGTGACCCTGCGCGAGCCGAAGGACGTCAAGATCAACGTCTACAACGCCACCGAGGAGCCGGGCCTTGCCGGCAGCGTGGCGGACGACTTCCGCAACCGCAAGTTCCAGGTGAAGAAGGAAGGCAACGCGCCGAAGGGAGTCGAGGAGGTCGCCTTGCTCCGCTTCGGACCGAAGGGTGTCGGCTCCGCGCACCTGCTGCGGGCCTATTTCCTCAACAACGCCGAGCGGCAGTACGACCCGAAGCGCAAGGACGACACGGTCGACGTGGTCCTGGGCAACGGCTTCCAGCAGTTGGCCACCACCACCGAGGTCAACCAGTCCCTCGGTGACCTCGGCTCGCCGGTGGCGCCCCCCGGCTCCTGCCCGATGCCGGTGGACGACAAATAGTCCCGCTCTCCCGCCCCCGGCCGGGTCCGGCGGGGGGGGTCGGTCGACTCCGGGTCGGCGACGTGGCACGACCGGACGGACCGGATGACCCTGGTCCCCGACGTGACGTGGATCATGGCCCGGTGGCCGCGACACGCCCGGGTGGAGGCGGATCGGGCCGGTCAGGGGCCGCCGGACGCGTCCAGGGCGGCCAGCCGGCTGTGCAGCGGCGCGAACAGCGCCGGCGGGGCGGCGATGACCAGGTCGGGGCCGGCGGGAAGGCCGT
The DNA here is from genome assembly GCF_016802855.1 of Micromonospora sp. ATA51. Taxonomy (NCBI): domain Bacteria; kingdom Bacillati; phylum Actinomycetota; class Actinomycetes; order Micromonosporales; family Micromonosporaceae; genus Micromonospora; species Micromonospora sp. ATA51. Next base: position 9,170 of record NZ_JAEVHJ010000234.1, read on the forward strand.
CCAACCCGGCCACCCGCAGTCCCGCCTCGGTGGCGACCAGCCCGCCGGCCGCCTGGTCCCAGGCGGCCAGCCCCTTCTCGTAGTAGGCGTCGACGCGACCCTCGGCGGCCAGGCAGAGGTCCAGCGCCGCCGCCCCCATCCGGCGGATGTCCCGGACGTGCGGGATCAGCTCGGCGACCACCCGGGCCTGGTGCGCCCGCCGGCCGGGGTCGTAACCGAATCCGGTGGCGACCAGCGCCTGGCCCAGGTCGGTCTCGGTGGAACAGCGCAGCCGCTCGCCGTCCCGCCAGGCGCCGCCGCCCGCGGTGGCGGTCCACTCCTCGCCGGTGGCCACGTTGCGGACCACGCCCACCACCACCTCCCCGGCCACCTCGGCGGCGAGGGAGACCGCGCAGTAGGGCAGCCCGTACAGGTAGTTCACGGTGCCGTCGATCGGGTCGACGATCCAGCGCACCCCGCCCGCCTCGACCGGCCCGGTGTCCCCGGCGCCGTACTCCTCCCCGAGGACCGCGTCGTCCGGGCGGAGCTTGCGCAGCGCGTCGAGCACCTGACGCTCCACGGCCCGGTCGGCGGCGGTCACCACGTCGGTGACCGTGCTCTTGGTCGCGGCGACCGAAACCCCCTCGGCCCGCATCCGGTGGGCGGTGGCGGCCGCGTCCCGGGCGACGTCGATCGCGATCTCCAGCAGTTCCTGCGTCGGCGGCGCCGAGCGGATCATGGTTCGTCCCCTTCCCGTACGACCGCGGATTCCCCGGCCGTGCGCGGGTATCATCCTTACAAAGTCCACATCTGCGCCCAATCGGCGGTCGGTATCGCCAGTACGCCGTGCGGCGCAGGATGATCGCGGCAGACGGCGTTACAATTCACCCTGCCCACGCGCCACGGACCGCCAGCGACCGGTCGGCCCGGGACACGGGGGTCCCTCAACGACATCGCCCGGCACGGCGTTCCGTGCTGCGCCGGACGACCCGGCCGTGCTCGCTCTTCGCCTCCGGAAGGTCATTCGTGACAGAACCCCGCCAGCCTGGCGCCGACGTTCGCTCGCTCACCGACACCCTGATCGCCCACGCGCAGAGCGCCGGCGGTCAGCTCACGTCGGCCCAGCTCGCGCGCACCGTCGAGTCCGCTGAGGTGACCCCGGCCCAGGCCAAGAAGATCCTGCGCGCGCTCTCCGAGGCGGGCGTGACGGTGGTCGTGGACGGCTCCGCCAGCACCCGCCGCCGGGTGGCCGCGGCCCGCTCCGCCACGCCGGCGTCCCGGGCCACCACCGCCAAGACCACCAAGAAGGCCGCCGCGCCCGCCCCGAAGCAGGCGCCGGCCGCCGACGAGGCCCCGGCC